>JBPCWB010000370.1:0-10668 GCA_051009955.1 Hyphomicrobiaceae bacterium
GCCGCATCGACGTGGCGGGCATACTGCCGTAGCCGCACGTTTTGACCTTCGGCACCTTGAATGCGGCCACTCGCTCCTCTGTCATTGAGCGTAGATTTTCCGACCGCGCTTGCGGCATTGCCGGGCAATTCTGCGATGTTAACCTCAGATGGTGCCAGGTCCGGAAATACCTCGATCAAGCGCACAGCGTTTTCGCTGAGCGAAAGCACGAATGCAGCATTCGGGAACGTGATCGCACGCAAAAGCGGTGTGAGATGAAACCGATCGGAAACCATCACCATTGAGGACAATCGATTCGCCAGGCGAAAGGTTCGCAGCTTGTCCGGCGTGGCAAGGACGGCAAGGCTATTCGCCTGCAACCGCCAAAACGCTTCGTCTTCATGAAGGTCACTCACATGCTCGTCGAGTTCGGCGAGCCGTCGTTTGTCGATTCCATTGGCTTCGAGCTGTTCGCGGGCTGTCTTGAAGAGGTTCATTAATTGGGTGCGAGCTGCATCGACGTGCTGGGTCAGCGGTGTTGTCTCCAAATAGATCGAGACACAGGCATCCTCGCGCACCTTGTTCAGCGCAGAAAATTCTTGCTGCGATGGCAAATCTACATAGAGCATGAAGTATATTCTCTCGCTAATCCGTTACACCTTAGGGATTATAGATAGAGATTGCTCAGCGCTTTGCCTAGGTTCGGCATCCTCGCCCTACGGAGCTATACGCGAATCCAAGTGGCCGCCCGATGGTTCAGGCGGCGGCGTCTGGCTGAGGTTCGGCGATCGTTGCCAAACGCTGTGCCATTGACCAACGTAGCCAGAAATACTCCAAAGCGGCGGCGCGAACAACAATCCGGTGCACCGGGGCCTTTCCTAAATCAGTCGCTCAGATGTCCCGAAAACTTTGAGGACGGATAATAATCCAACGACCAGAAGCGGAGGGCTTCCAATCCCAAGTCTCCTCCTAGAGATATGGAGATCAGTTATGTTCATCAAGCAGTACCGACACAGACTGCCCGCCGACTATGACATGGCAAAAATCCGAAGCCGGGCGATCAAGGGCGGGCCATTGTTCGACGGCCGACCGGGTTTGGCGTTCAAGGCATTCTCGATCGAGGAGCGCGGGCGATTGGGTGCGGCAAACAACGCCTACTCCTCGCTCTATTTGTGGTTCCAGACAGATGCTGTGGTTGATTTCCTTTGGTATGAGGCATTTCAAAACGTCTTCGATACGTTTGGGCGGCCAAAGGTCGAGACTTGGGTCGCGATTGATGCCCGATTGGGTCGAGCCGACGAAGCATCAATGCTCTACCGGGAAGATGCAGACATCCCCTTGGAAATGTCGCTGGCCGATCTCCGCGCTTCTGAATCGGAGTTCAATTCGGAGAACGCTCAACACGCTGAGGTCGCCGCATCGCTCGTCGGCATTGACCTTTCCACTTGGCGGCTCGCTCGCTTCATCTTGGCGCAAGTGCCTCTGGCTAACAAAGCAAACCGAACCGCCTATCAGATCGCCTATCTCGCAAAACCCGGCCTTCACAGGTTGAATTGAGAACCGGTCCCCTAAGACGCACTGCAAGCGGGCCATGCGTCCGTTTGCAGAGCACAATCATCATGCGCCAATTCGTAGGCGTACCAGTTGTGTCCAGCCTCGTGGATTGGCAAGGAACGCGCGCCGTAATTTTGAAGGATTGAAGAACGCGATGCGTTCGACGGCGACCCCATTTCGAAACAGAAAACGATCGACGTTTCGCCAAGTGACAACACGGCCACCAATCGTCGCGGTAAAGCTCATTTCGATGAAGAGCACGTCTTCCTCAGCACTCCATCGATGGACCTCGGCCCGCAGGTCCGGCATGGCCCGAAAGGTACGCTCGAACGCCCGGCGACTTTCGACCGTTCCGTTTGACACTGGAGGCGTCGTAGGTGCTTTGAGAACGACATTCTCGTCGAGAAGCTCCAAGAGCCGATCGATGTTCTCGCGTGGCGATTTCCATACCTCGGCAAAGGCCGCGACCCAGTCCGACATCGTGCCGCGTTCATTACTGCGCGTATCCAAGACAACGTCACCAGTCATATCTGAATTCCTCATTGAGCGCGTTGTATCAGTGTGCAGTTTGGGAGACCTACTCGACGATAATCCTGGCCGTCATGTTTGGGTGGAAACGGCAAAAGTAGTCGAATGATCCGGGCCTCTCGATGGTAACAGCCCAGGATTTTCCCTTGGTCAGCGTTCCCGAGTCCCAGCCCTTGGGTTTCATAGTTGCCGTGTGCGGAACTATGTCCTTGTTGATGAAAACAATCCGGTCGCCAGCGCGCGCTTGAACAACGTCCGGTACAAATTTGAAGCCTGTGATGTCCACCGTATGCATTCGGGTTCCCTGAGCGCGAAGCGTCGGGAATGACGCCAACGATAGGCTAACCAAGAGCGCGAGCAGCAGCCGGGGCCGGGCGAGTCTCATCGAGTTGTTCCAACTAGGGAGAAGTGGGGGAAAATGGGCGGAAGCAGGGCGGTTTCTCACCGCCCTGCTCAAGGCAGATCAGTTCACGATTTTGGCCATCTTCTCAGCATGACCTTCGTGGACCTTGAAAACTTTCAGAGCGGATGCCAGCAGCGCTTTGAGATCCGCGTTCTTGGCATTGGGGATGAAAATCCTTTCGACTGCCCCGTTGACGAATCGATGGTACTCCAGCTCGTTGCTGGCATAGCGGGCATCGAATGCGGCGCCATCAAGCGCGCGCAACTCCGCGATCAACGCTTCCGAACGTTTCACCAGATTGCGGCTGACATCGTTGTCCTTTGGCGTGATGCCGAGCTTTTTCACCAGCGCCAATGCCTGTTCGTTGACCGCAGTGTGGTCGCGGATCATCGTCTTAGCAAATTTGCGGACTTCGGGATCGCGGGACAGTGCAAGCGCGAGATGGGCATAACGAATGTCGATACTGCCGGCTGTGTATGCCGCGTGCGCGATTTCAAGATCGTTCAATTCGGCAGGAGATTTTGCCTGCACCACGCCTGTCATCGTTGCAATAACGATTAGAACGGCAGCGAGGGTGGTTTTGATGGACATTCTCAATACTCCGTCTGTGATGGTTGGTCTGGCAGTTGGGTGTGATCGTGGGCGGCAGAAGGAGGGGCAAGGGGTATCACCACCCACGATCGCTCCAGGCGCATTTGCCAGGGGGAGGAAGCTGGATCTTGATCCACGCCCGGAAGGTTTCAGCTTTGTCGATGTCTCCGGAAAATTTCGTACCGCTGAAGCGGGTCGACTTGGCTGTTTCGTGTGTCAGCAATCTTGAATGGAGTGAGGAAAAATAGAATGCCTATAGTTCGGAATGGTCTGTTTCGGATTGCGGAAAGGTTCATTTCCGAAAATCAGCCCGGCACTGCCAATTGCCTTGCCGCCAAGTTCTCTATAACGGCGAGAGAACTAAAGTCAGTGACGTTCGGCCCAAACGTATTTGCGTGAGAACCGCCCGGCGAGAAAATCAATAAATGCTTTCACCTTTGGCGCCTGGTAGGGTCCCGGCGCGTAGAGAGCATACAGCGGTGTGGTTGATGGAACTGGCACATAGCCATTCAACACTTCGATCAGTCTGCCGTTTCGGATATCTTCGCCAATAATCCATTCGGGAACGACAATGACACCGAGCCCAGAGCAGGCTGCGGCGACGAGCGACTCTCCGTCATCTATAAACAGCGGACCTGTGACCGGCACATCGATCGCCTTTTTCCCTCGATTGAACTGCCACAGGTTGGTTCCTGGGTGCTGACGATAGGTAATCGCCGTGTGGTTGACTAGATCGTCCGGTGTCCGCAGTTTTCCGGCGCGTTTTAGATAGGCCGGGCTCGCACAAATCACGCGCCGACATTCACCGATCTTGCGCGCCATGAGGCTTGAATCTTCCAGCTGGCCGATACGAATTGCGACATCCCAACCTTCGGCCACGAAATCCAGAATTTGATCGGTTACGCGCATGACAACCCGTACAGCGGGATACTGCATCTGAAACGCGACAACGGCTGGTGTCAGGTGTAAGCGACTGATGCTGGATGCAGCGGTGATGCGAAGGGTGCCGCTCGGCGCGGCACGCTTCTCCGTCACCGCCAGGTTCGCTTCCTCGACGGTTTGAACAATTTCTCGCGTTCGTTCGTAGTAGATCTCCCCGGCTTCAGTCAGACTCAGTTTGCGGGTAGTACGATTGAGCAAGCGAACCCCGAGAGTGTCCTCAAGTTCATTGATGCGGCGGGTAACGGATGGCGGCGCGATTCCAAGCGCACGCGCGGCGGCAGAAAGCCCGCCGGTTTCAACGACCTTTACGAACACCCGCATTCCGGCCAGTTCATCCATGGCTCGATCTTTCCGGAAACTTGAACGAACTCTTCCAAACTATTCCTATTATCACAAAGGGCGATGGATCGTACATCGGTGGGTAATCGAACAAGGAGTCCCGCCATGAAGACGACCAACAAAGTCCATTCAGGTCTCATTGCAGCTGGAATTTTCCTCTTGTCGGCAACCGTGACAAGCTTGGCGAACGCACGACCGGTTTGCGGGCCGCGTGATCAGGCGCTTCGCCAGCTCGAGCATCATCACAGCGAACAAGTGTTCGGTCGCGGTCTCGCACCTGACGGAACAGCCATGATGGAGCTGTTCGTCTCAAAGTCCGGTTCCTGGACCGTCCTCGTTTCGCGGCCGGACGGACGGAGCTGCATCATCGCAGCGGGCGAAAGCTGGCATCAAATCAAGCCTCTTGTCGGCAATCCTGCCTAATTCGCTATGTGGATCGACAATGGAGAACAAGACCGTGAGTCATCCATTCGCATCCATGCGTTCCGCCATGATGAACCAGTGCGGACACCGCAAGACTACTACCGCGCTGACGGTCCTTAGCGGCCGCACCAGGAAGGATATCGGCATTCACAGCAGTGAGATCCGAGCGCGTCTGCCAGATCTTCCTCTCGGAGCAATACGATGATCGAGCTTCATTTCTGGGCTACGCCGAACGGTATGAAACCGCTCATCTTGCTGGAGGAGACAGGCCTGAATTACACTATCGAGCCCGTGAACATCTCGATGGGTGAGCAGTTCTCGGAGGCATTCACGCGTATTTCTCCGAACCAAAAGGTTCCCGCCATCGTCGATCATGCGCCCGGGAACAGCGATGCGCCGATTGCCCTGTCCGAGTCCGGAGCGATACTGCAGTACCTGGCTGAGAAGGCTCGGAATTTTCTTCCTGATTCACAATCTGATCGTGCCGAGGTCATTCAGTGGCTTTTCTGGCAAATGGCTGGACTTGGCCCGACACTCGGTCAGTTCCTTCATTTCGCGAACGACGCGGACGAGACAATTCCCTATGCGCAGGGGCGCTTCAGCGGCGAGAAGGAACGTCTCTATTGGGTATTGAATGAACGCCTTCGCGATCGCGATTTCATCGCCAGCGCTTACTCGATCGCCGATATGGCGGCGTACCCCTGGATTCACCGTCTAGAGCACGAAGGTGATCACCTCAACGGATTTGCACATTTACAGCGCTGGCATGAGCGAATGTTCGGGCGCGGCGCGGTGGAGCGCGCCTATGCCAGAGCGGCTGAAATCACCGCGACCCCGACGATCACAAAAGGAATTTGATCATGAACAAGCACGTCTCGCCTTCCGAATTGACAGCAACCTCTCGCCGATCCGTCGATAGCATTCGCGCACCTCTGAACTTCTTAAGACGCCAGGCGACGAAGCCAGCGTTCCTCAGCACCGCCATTACGGGAGGTGCGCCGGAATATCACTACGAGACAGAGACTCACACGGTCACGATTTCCGACATGCGCAGGATTGCCAACGGTCTATCCATCGACCGCGAAGGGTTCGAACTCGTTCGACACGCGACTGCCGTGGACGCTTTCTACGACGACACGATTGTCAAGCAAACTTACGTTGCTGAGACGGAGGAGTTTCTGCGGCGCAGGTTCGACGCCAGCCGCGTCGAGATATTCGATGTCACGCGCCGGTCTGACGATGGCGCAGGCGCCGACAATCCCGAGGGCAGGCGCAGTCCAGCCAGCAAGCTGCATGTCGACTACACCGCAAGGAGTGGTCCGCAGCGCGTAAAGGACATCCTCGGAGATGATGAAGCGGCTCGTCTCAGTGCTTCCGGTGCTCGGATCATGCAGATTAACGTCTGGCGTCCGATCCGCGGTCCTGTTGCGCGCTCACCGTTGGCGCTGGCCGATGCGTCCAGCATAGGGCAGGCAGAATTGATCGCGACGGATCAGGTATTCCCGCATCGGATCGGGGAGATCTACAACATCGCCTATTCGCCGTCTCAGCGCTGGTTCTACGCTCCGCAAATGACCCCAGACGAAGTACTGCTCATCAAGGGTTGGGACAGTCTCGATGACGGCCGTGCCCGCTTCGCACCACACGGTGCATTCCAATTGCCGGAAACCCGAATCGAGGCGCCGGCCCGCGAGAGTATCGAGTTGAGAGCGTTCATCATCATCGAGACGCCCTCATGAACGTGTGCGACAGCGCGCTCGAAAATCGCGTGCGTTCCCACAACGTCAATCCCATGTTTCAGCCAAGACAAGGAGAAACACCATGAGTAATTCGTCCCCTGTAATGTCCGAACGCGCAGCAATTTCCAAGACGGTCCAGCACTACATCAATGGCATTAGGTCAGGTAGAGGTGATGATATGAAACCAGCCTTTCACGAGGATGCGACGATCTTCGGATACGGCGGGGCCGGATTATTTGCAGGACCGATCCAGCGACTCTTCGACGTGAATGATGACACCGGACCCTCGAGCGACCTCGAGGCCCAGATCACCAGAATTGACGTGGTCGATACCGTAGCCACGGTTCGTCTTGAGCTAAGCGGACTTGCGGGTTCTCGGTACACCGACATGTTCACCCTGCTCAAGGTCGACGGTGAGTGGAAGATCATGAACAAGGTCTTCCATCTCCATGCCTGAAGACCTCCGACCAATCTCGCGTACTAACCAAAGGACTCAAAAATGACTCGTCTGTTCGAACCGATTCGTATGGGCCGGTTCACCCTGCCAAACCGGATCATAATGCCGCCGCTGACCCGGGGGCGCGCCGATGCTGGCGGCGTTCCGGGGCCCCTGGTCGCAGAATATTACGCGCAGCGCGCCGACGCAGGGCTGCTTATTGCCGAAGCGACAGCCATCAACAGTGAAGGTGACGGCTGGCATGGGGCGCCTGGCATCTATACGGACGACCAGGTCGACGGGTGGCGACGTGTCGCCGACGCGGTCCATGCCGCCAGTGGCCGAATCTTCGTTCAACTCTGGCACATGGGTCGCACGGTCTTGTCTGAAGATCTTGGTGGCGAGCGACCGCTCGCGCCATCCGAGGTCCCGGCCACGGGCGACCATCGAAGCAAGAATGGTGTCAAACGCTCTTTTTCCAATCCCCGTGCGATGAACCAGGCGGACATCGATCGCACCGTAGCGGACTTTGTGCGTGCCGCCGAACGTGCGATCAACGCCGGCCTCGACGGTGTCGAAATTCACGCTGCCAACAATTTCCTCATCGATTTGTTCCTGCGCGACGGCACCAATCGGCGCACAGATGCCTACGGCGGCCCGCCCGAAAATCGTGCCCGATTTCTAATCGAGACAACGCAGGCAGTCAGCGATGCGATTGGGGCGGACAGGGTTGGCGTTCGGTTCTCACCGACCAATGCCGTTTACGGGATTACCGACTCGTCCCCTGACGTCACTTTTCCAACAGCGGCACAGTTGCTCAACCGCTTCGGCTTAGCCTATCTACATATCATCGAACCCGAACCCGGTTCGGGGCATCCCATGGCAACGGACATTGCCCCAGCTGCACCGATGATCCGCGCAGCCTTCGACGGTCCGTTCATTCTGAATGGCGGTATCGATCAGCGCAGTGCGGAAGCCGTCATCCAGTCTGATGCCGCAGATGCCGTCGCGTTCGGGATCCCGTTTATCGCCAACCCAGATTTGGTTAGCCGGTTTAGACTGGGGTTACCGCTGAATGTCGCGAACCGCGACACGTTCTACACAGCAGGGCCCTCCGGTTACGTCGACTACCCGACACACGCTTCTGCCGCTTAGAGCGCGGCATGCCTAGCGATTGGATGTCAGACCTGCCGGTTCGAGATGGCGTTCAGCAACCATTGCCGCAGGTTGGAGCAAACATGCAGATCGGCACGTTGGTACCTGTGATGATAAGGTGCGAATGGAAAACTTGTCTCATATGAGTCAGCAAATCGAACGCTCGCTCCGGGAAAGCACCGACCATTATCCTTTGGCAGCGGACATCAATTCGCGTTGCAATTGTATTCCACGATGGCTCGGTACAAACTTCGGTAAGGTGGAATTCACGTCGTTGATGCGCCGCAGCGATAGACTTCCACGCGACGTCCGCTTTTGCGACTGAACCATGATGACGTGATCGGAGCGTGCTGCACCTGCTCACGGCAGGTAATGGCCCGACCCGGAAGACGTCAGCCTGAGCACAGCAGGCTCAAAGCTGAGGGCAGAGCGGACGTGTTGTGCTCGAACCGCATTCAGCCGCAGCTGACCCTTTTCGACCGTTCTGCCGAGTGTCCAACAAACGTGAATTCGGGTTAGGTTTCTAGAAAGCCTCTATTAAGAAAACCAGCGAGCCAAGATTGGCAGGGCGCACGTCTTGGCGACCGCGCTGATTCATCAATCGGTCGTTTTCGAGGATTGAAATTGCGTCCATTCGCTCGCGCAAAGTGTCGGTCACATGGAGCATCAGGACTGGTGCACGCTTTGGATTGAGATCTCACGCGACAACGTTGAGAGAACGGGACTAGCGCTGAGCGCCTCAAGTATGCCTTTGCGGTCATTCTGCGTAAGTTCTCCTGCAAGACCGACGGTATACCGGAAAAGCGCTTTACCGGAACGGCTGCGATCTAACTCGACTTTGGTAGCAACGGAAGAAAGATGAAGCCCCATTCTTTCAGCCTGCATGCGCGCAATGATGTTCAAACAGTTTGATAGGGCTGCTTCGAGAAGTTCATGCGGTCGAAACCCGGATTGCGAACCATCCTTGTTGGCCGTCGTGTCAGCGAAAGCGGTTTCTCTACCATTGGTGAACTCGGACCGGTATCCGGGCTAGTGGCTCTTCGTCGTGATCATTTTGAGACTTCCCCCTGCAGCCTATGCGCCGCTGCCATTCACGTTCAATCGTGAGAGGGCAATCAGTCGGCCTTGATCCGCGGCAGCGTTTGATATGAGTGGAATGGAGGCGGTGATGACAGCGTCCACTCCAATGTCGTTGCACCTTCGCCCCACGGATTATCGACGGTTTTCTTAGCCCGCGCGAACGCATAGATCACGCCAATGAAGAACACCGCCGTCCCAAGTGTAGAGACGTACGAGCCATAGGATGACACCTTGTTCCAGTAGGCGAAGGCCTCGGGGTAATCGGCGTAATGGCGTGGCATTCCTGCCAGCCCGAGGAAATGCTGGGGAAAGAACGTTACGTTGACGCCGATGAACATCAGCCAGAAGTGTAGCTTGGCGAGGAAGCTCGAATACTCGTAACCTGTCATTTTCGGGAACCAATAGTACCAGGCGGCAAATATCGTGAAGAGCGCTCCGATCGACATCGTGTAGTGGAAATGCGCCACTACGTAGTAGGTATTGTGAAACGCTCTATCGACACCAGCGTTCGCAATCATTACGCCGGTCACACCACCGACGGTAAATAAGAAAATGAAGCCCAAAGCCCATAACATGGGTGTGCGAAACGTGATGGACCCGCCCCACATAGTAGCAATCCAAGAGAAAATCTTAATGCCCGTGGGAACCGCAATCACCATCGTCGCAAACGTGAAGTAGGCCTGCGTATCAACGTTGATTCCAGCGGTATACATGTGGTGCGCCCACACGACGAAGCCGACAACACCAATGGCTACCATGGCGTATGCCATACCCAAGTAACCAAAGATCGGCTTGCGCGAGAATGTTGAGATGATGTGGCTAATAACTCCGAAGCCCGGCAAGATCAAAACGTAGACCTCCGGGTGGCCGAAGAACCAGAAGAGATGCTGATAAAGAAGCGGATCCCCGCCGCCCGCGGCCTCGAAGAACGTTGTTCCGAAATTGCGGTCCGTGAGCAGCATCGTAACTGCGCCGGCCAGGACAGGTAACGATAGCAGCAACAGAAATGCCGTCACCAGGATCGACCAGGCAAACAGCGGCATCTTATGCAGTGTCATGCCTGGCGCGCGCATGTTGAAGATCGTGGTGATGAAGTTGATTGCGCCGAGAATCGACGAGGCGCCGGCGACGTGCAGTGCCAAAATTGCAAAGTCGACTGCGGGCCCTGGGTGACCGGACAGTGTCGACAGTGGTGCGAGCGCAATCCATCCTGTGCCGACACCCGTGGCACCTGGCGGACCTTCCACGAACAACGATGTCACCAGCAGCGTCAGTGCAACCGGTAGCAGCCAGAATGAGATGTTGTTCATGCGCGGGAACGCCATATCTGGCGCCCCGATCATCAATGGCACGAACCAGTTACCGAAACCGCCGATCAGCGCAGGCATGACCATGAAGAAGACCATGATTAGGCCGTGCGCCGTGACAAACACATTGAATGCATGCCCGTTGGAGAAATACTGCAGCCCGGGATTTTCTAGCTCAAGCCGCATGCCGAT
>JBPCWB010000371.1:0-7074 GCA_051009955.1 Hyphomicrobiaceae bacterium
GTCCTCGAAGAAATGACTGCTAGTCTCGACGCTCTCAACGCGCATGACCCCGGCCAGGATCTCGGCGAAAGCGCTCTGGGTCTCGGCCAAGGGTGGCGCAGTCGCGTCTTTGGCTGGCGTCGGCACCTTGCCGGCGAGGTCTGCTGCAAGACTCGCGATCGTCGGACAGCGGTAGATGTCCTTCATCGCGACTTGGGGCAAGTCCTTGCGCTTGCGAACGCGGGCGCAGAAGTGCGCCATGACCAGTGAATCCGCTCCGAGGTCATCGAAGAAATGACTGTCGGCCTCGACGCTCTCGACGCGCATGACGCCGGCCAGGATCTCCGCGAAGGCACTCTGGGTTTCGGCCAAGGATGGCGCAGTCGCGTCTTTGGCTGGCGTCGGCACCTTGCCGGCGAGGTCTGCTGCAAGACTCGCGATCGTCGGACAGCGGTAGATGTCCTTCATCGAGACCTGCGGCAAGTCCTTGCGCTTGCGAACGCGGGCGCAAAAGTGCGCCATGACCAGTGAATCCGCTCCAAGGTCTTCGAAGAAATGACTGCTGGTCTCGACGCTCTCGACGCGCATGACCTCGGCCAGGATCTCGGCGAAGGATCGCTGGGGTTCAGAGACGGATGTGGATGCAGCCCGTGGGGCATCAATCAAACATGTCATGTCCTGCCCGGTCGGTGTCGTCTGGATCGGATCCATCGCTCAACTCATGCTGCCAGTGTCTCGCATTCGTTTTCGCGAGGGCTGAGGCTTCCGATCCGGATGGCGGCGAGGGCCCCGACCAGCATCCAAACTCGGGCACTGGTGGGGAACAGGTCGCAAGCCCTGCCGACCGGTCCATCGGCATGTGTAATTCTCGACTGCTAATTCATCACCAACGGGCCGCATGCTTGAAAAAGTCCGGCATCGCGATGGCCTCTTCGGTCGCCTGCGATCGCTCGAGGACAAGATTTCCTACGGCGAGGTCCAGGACACCCAGGCCGAACGGGGAAAAGATGCGAGGCTTGGTGGTGTCCAATTCAACCTTGCCTTCCATCGCGTCGACGAGCGTTCCGGATACGAAATTGCGATTTCCTGTCGACATCTCGGCCAAATGCAATGACGTCCGCGCCTTCAAGCAATGTTCGACGTCATCGACGATGTTCTGGGAAGAGAGGATAATGTTTTCGCCGATGTCGCGCAGCGACAAATGCAGCACAGTCGGATTGTGGGAGAAGGTCGCGGAATCGCAGACATACGGCTCTGGGGCGGTTGTGGTGAACAATGCAAGCGAGCTGTCACGAAGAGCATCGTCAAGCTCAGTCTTGATGTTCACCTGCAGCCCATATTCATTCCGCAGCCATTGGCCGAAACGTTCCGCTTCGCTGCGATCAAGGTCGAATAGGTTGACGTAGTCGAATTCCCAATTGCGAAATTTGAGCCACTCGACTGTCGTGCGCGCAATGATTCCGGTGCCAACAATTCCAAGCGTCCCCTTGAACGGTGCAGGGGATAGATGCTCGGCTGCCAGTGCAGCCGAAGCCGCGGTCCTGGTCGCACTAATCAGCGATGCCTCCATGCAGGCAACCGGATAGCCGGTCTCGGCATCGTTGAGGATCAGGACCGCGGAGGCGCGCGCAAGGTTTGCCTCACGGTTCGCGGGAAAGCTCGAAATCCACTTGATACCGCTCTTCTGGACTGAGCCACCCAAGTGCGCCGGCAGAGCGATGATGCGCGCGCTTGGATTATCAGGATAAAGCAGAAAGTAGCTATCCGGATTCACAGATTCTCCGCCCGCGTGGAGGCGGTAGGCATTCTCTACGGCTGCGAATACAGCAGCTCTGTTGTTCTCGATGCAATTGTCAACGGCAGAGCCAGATACGACGCAGAATGTCGGTGCTTTGATCACTATATGATCTCCTATGCGTGGAAGTTTGTCATTCCGGGACGCCGGTTAGATGCCTCACCTCAGGCGTTGTCGTCGCCGGATTCGAGCTGTCTCTCTCCGAAGCCCGGTGAAACGGTACGGAAGTCTTTGCGGGACGCTGGATATTTGCCTCGACCCAGGCGTTGTCGTAGACGGTGTCGAGGTATTTCTCGCCAAGGTCCGGTGAAATGGCGACGACCGTGTCACCCGGTGCGATTTCGTTGGCCTTCTCCTTGATCGCGGCCAACACTGATCCGGTGCTTCCACCAATGAGCAGGTGATAGTCTCTGACAAAGGCGCGGCAGGAGTCGACTGTCGCCATCTCACTAATCGTGACGATTTCGTCGGCCTGGACATGGTCCGCGAGCTTCGGTCTGACGGTGGTGCCAATTCCTGGAATTCTGCGAATGCCCGACTTGCCGCCGAACGTAACTGAACCCTCAGGCTCCACGGCGATCACCTTGATCCCAGGGAACTCTTTGCGCAGTTGCTGAGAGACGCCCGCAATCGTTCCCGTCGTCCCGGAGCCGACAAACACCCAATCGACATTGTCAAATTCCTGGGCGATTTCGGCTGCCGTCTTGTTGGCATGCACGTTCTTGTTGGCGATGTTTGCATACTGATTGAGCCAGATCGAATTCGGCTCCGTTTGCAGCAATCGATCGACGGTTTTGAGCCGTGCTCCTAAGTATCCGGATTCACGGTCGGGCTTGTCGACGACGATAACCTCGGCGCCATAAAGCTGCATTCCCTTGACGTTGGAGCAATTGACGTTGGCGTCGGTCACACAGATAAACCGGTAGCCCTTGCTGGCACACACGAGACTAAGGGCGATTCCCAGATTTCCCGACGAAGATTCGACGATGACCGTTTCGTGAGGAACGGCAAGACCACGCTGCTCGAGGTCTTCAATCATTCCGATCGCAGTCTTGACCTTGATCGAGCCCGTGACGTTAAAGCCTTCAAGCTTCAAAAACACGTCTTGTCCGGCGGCGAAGCGATCAAGCCGATAAAACAAATCTGGAAATACCAGTTCCGTCGGCGTGTTGATAATCATGTCAAAACTCCTTGGACAACTTCTTTACCGTTAATCAAGAACAGAATTCGCACTTGAAAAACGCCGACTGTGTTTGACCTGCCTTGGCCCACACCGAGGTCATCTCCTGGTGGGTCTGGGTCTTCCGGCGCATTGCGATAACCTCTGCCTGATAGTCGCCAGGCGGCGAGCACTCGATGAGATTTCCGAGCCGGCCCGTTCTGCGAGGAACATCGATTGACTCGGGCGTTCGGGGGCAATTTACGTGCCACCTGCGCGATAGGTTTGTCGCCGCCAGAGTGCGTGTGGTTCAAATTGCAATTGAATTGACACTTCAACAGCTGACATGTCCTCACCGATACAGCGCGTCATGTGCTGGCGCTGTGACCTGGTTCACAGGACGAATTGTACGCGTTGGCCGGAGACCGCTCTAAGCATCGGCGCGGTTCATCATGAATTTCATCCGGACTTGAGCAGAAGAGAAGATTTTTGCAGCATCAGTACGGAAATAACTCAGTGTCGCCGGAGCGCTGTGTTCTCATCGGCTGCGACACTCACAAGACCACGAGGACCGACGAGCTGCACGACTGTGATCTGCTTCACAGACAAGGCGAGCGATCGCCACGACTAATGTTCTAGATACTGGATGAACAATTTCGCGGTTCACTGCGACAGAAACCTTAGACGCGGTTGTTGTTTGACCAGTCAGATTGAATGGACAGCAATGTCGCTCGGAATTGGCAGCAGCGGGACTGTGGTCGAGTAGTCAAGAGCGAGTAACGTCCTTGCTCAAGAATGCCGGACCTCAGCCCGGAGTACTGGCGCAACTAGGGATAGGTTCGATGTTTTATAAAAATGTCAGCGACTTCATTCTTGATGATGTCTTCTTCCACATGGACGACTTTATTTCCGGTTCCCATGTTTATGTAAAGCTAGAGGGATACAATGCGACCGGATCGAACAAGCTCAAGACGGCGATCGGGCTCATCGATGACCTCGAAGCGCGAGGCAAGCTGAAGCGTGGCTGTCGGATCATCGAATCGTCCTCGGGTAACTTGGGTATCGCTCTCAGTCTTGTTTGCGCAGAACGCGGATACGACTTCACCTGCGTGTCTGATCCGAGCGCGACGGTCGACGACCTAAGTCTAATCGAGGCCTATGGCGGGGAAGTCGTCGTCGTTAATCAGCGCGACGAGAACGGCGAGTTCTGGGGAACGCGGATCGACTACGTTCGCCGAAGACTAGAGGAAGACCCAAGCCTCGTTTGGACCAACCAATATGCCAACTCTGCAGGCGCCGATGTGCATCGCCTAACCGCCAAAGCGGTGCTCGACGCCATTCCCGATCTTGACTATCTCTTTGTCGGCATCGGCACGGGCGGGACAGTCATGGGCTGCCAGGCATATCTTGACGAGATTGATTCGCGGGTGGAACTCGTCGGTGTCGATGTGGAGGGGGCAGTCACCTATGGGCGCCCACCCGGGCAGTGCCATTTGCCCGAGTCGAGTTCGAGTGTTCGACCCGAGCTATTCGCACCTACCAGAATCCACGAAGTCACGGTGACCGATGCCGAGTCTATTCGCATGTCGCGTGAATTGGTGGCTCGCCACCAGTTGCTCGCAGGCGGGACAACCTGCAGCGTTCTTGCTGGCGTTCGCAAGCTCGTCCCGTCGCTTCACCCACGCTCAAAGATCGTCGCGATCAGCCCTGACTTCGGGGAGCGCTATATAACCTCTGCCGACGACAATCATCGGGTCGAAGAAGGCCTTCCGGAGTTCGTGTCCGGACGGCGCGACCGCCAGCCCAAGGTCGTGCAACTGGAAACTCAAGGGAGGTCGCAAGGTCCGCAAGTTACATCGCTCTCCGGCGCTTCCGCTTAGTGTCCAGATCGACCGTCCAAGATTTGCTGGACCAAACTTTCTGAAACGGTCTCGACATCGTCGGCGGGGCATATCGGCTTCATGACGTGGGTTCCAGCGCAAGCCCGGATAGCCAATTTCTGTGGTTTCCGTAAAGAACCTTCAAGCCGCATCATTGCCTTGCCGGCCTTTCACCGCGAGCGAATCGACGTAGCCGGAATCAAGCGGATCTAGAGCGACCCAAGGATCGTTGCGAACGGCCTTCAATGCCAAGACACGCTGACATGATCGCGATGAGTGCTGGTGCTTCGGGGCGGCCGGACTGCATATTGGCTACAGAAGAACTGCGTGGCGCCGCTGTGACGTCTAGCTCGTCGTTGGCCTTAACAATGCAGTGCATCGTGTGTCGATCACAATCTGGCATTTGCCCGGAGCCGCCGGCCTGAACAGACTGTGCGATATAAACCGTGCGCAATCACAAGCCCAACTCGTGATCGCGCCACAGTTCGGTCATTCACCAAGAACAACCAAAGGACAGGCAGTTCAGCCAGGGCGCCGTGAGAGGCTCGGGGTAAATGTCCTGGGGCTTTTCGGTATCGAAAAACCTCAATACCGTCGGTCTTGAAAGGCGTGCTCCAGCCACGTCAACGCTTCAATCGGAAGATCAATTCCCGCAGGCGGGACGTCCATCCCAATATCTGCGCGCCCGAAACGCCACTCATCAACGAGGCACGACGCGTAGTCGGCGGCCTGGCGCGACGGTCTTGCCTGCGAATGAGAGCGCGACGTCAAGGACACGATCCGATCCGGACGCGATATCCGTTTTGTTATTCGTCACCCACAGATCCGGGACGAGACCTATGCCTTCCCACGAAACGCCCTGGGCATCACGAAACAGATTTATGGCCACGCTGAACTCCCAATCATCGCCGATTTCCTCCGTAATCGCATCGGCCATGACGCCAGCTGTTGTCTCTCCGACGATGAGCGCCCTCGGGATCGCCCTCATCGCCAGCACAAAGTTTTCGGCGGCGCTGATGCTGCGGCTGTTCGTCAGTACCATTATTGGCCCTTGGAATTGTTTTGGGCCGGCTGGTTCGACATACCATTCAACGGGTTTGCCAAAAGCGCGCCTGCCTGATCCACGAAGACGAGCTGCCACCGTCATGTACAAACGGCGCTTCGATGCAAACCGGTTTGCGATAAGCCGACCAATCCTGTCGTCCCCGCCGCTATTCTGCCGCACATCGATAACGATGGCTCGTGCGTTCTCAAAGGTCTCAACGACCTCGTCGATCGCTCGCACGCTGGCCGACCTTCTCCGGAAGGCTCTAATATGTACATAGCCAATATCGCCGCTCAACCAGCCAAACCTGAAGACATTGCCAGCGCGTCTTTTCAATCCTTTGCGGGCATAAGCCGATTCAATTAGATCATGGGAGAAGACACCGATATCGAAAGGACCGGTTCCGATGCTGCGACCACCAGACCGGATCGTGCGTCCAGTGCGTTGGTCTTCCACCTCAGCATGCACGTCATTTAGGAGACGAATGATCTCGCCAAAGATCTGGAAAAGTTCGACTCTGCTGGTTTTTGCCGTCACCTTAGGACGGTAGACCTTATAGACGGCGTCCCAATCAACATGCTTTACGCCGAACAGTGCGTAACGTTTGTCGTAGAGCGACCAGAATGCCTCGAAGTCGGCTTGTGGGTCGGAACGGGACGATTGCGGCAAACATGCAGTTGCACATAGCGACAGACAGAGCAATGCGAACAGTCGGTGCATGTATTCGTTTTCCTTGTGCTTCAGTTGGATTGCTGAACCAACGCGTCGATCCGCTCGTGAAATTCAACTGTCTGTACCGCTACAATAGTCGGTCTGTGAAGCGTCAGCTTCGTGGCAGCAATTAGCCGTGCTTCACTATGATGCAAAGCGGAAGGGAACCCGTGCTTCGGACGGGTATCCGAAACGGGCTTAGTGTGCTGTGTTCGGCTCAGGACACGTACCGAGCCACAAGATGACCAGCCCGAAGCCAAACCGGTGGTGTGGCAAGTTTGGGAAGCATTCGTGAGAGCATCGTTGTGTCTACCAAAGATCTGTGAATTAGCGCCGTTGCGTGACCGTCGCGTGCAAATAGGCTCAGGGCCCCACGATGCTCGTCGCAGGCCGGCCGAAGATGTGAAGAAACCTTGTGAGGCACGGATGAGGCACGGAGATCCGACGGACTCGTTACGACCGACAGACCATGATCTTCCCGCTGGTGAACTTCCATTCAAATGGT
>JBPCWB010000372.1:0-6699 GCA_051009955.1 Hyphomicrobiaceae bacterium
ATCGAGTTGGGTCGACGCGGCATTCGCGCCACAATTGTCGACCAGGAAGCCGGCGTTGCCACGGCTCCACAGGCCAATGCGACACAGGCGCGATCCATGGAGCACTACCGCCGCCTTGGCTTTGCGCACGAAATTCGCGCAATGGGCTTGCCGTCGGACTATCCAACGGACGTCGCCTATTTCACAACCTTTACCGGTTACGAATTGGCACGCCACAAGCAGCCGGCGTCGCGCGATGCAGATAAGCACGTCCGTCAGTTTGCCCATTTTTGGAACGCCGCCGAATTACCGCATCGCATTCCACAGAGCGAAGTCGAGCAAAAGCTTCTGGAAAAGGCGGTAGAACTCGATGGCGTCGACGTGGCCTTTCTTCATTGTGCAACTGGTTTCGAAGACTCATCCGATGGCGTGGTTTTGCATGCCGAACATGTCGAGACGGGAAAAAAGCGAACAATTCAGGCCAAGTATCTGTTTGGTGCTGATGGTACGCGAAGCACGATCCGTCAGCAGTTGGGCATCGCCTATACCGGTCCCGGCGGAGAGCCACGTGACTTCATGGGTGGGCGCATGTTGTCCATTTATCTCAACTCACCGGCCTTTTACGACGTCGTCAATGCGCGCAAAGCCTGGATGTACTGGTGCTTCAATCGTCGCCGTCGTGCTCTGCTTGCCGCCACCAACGGATCTGGGCAGTTCGTTTTGTTGACCCAACTGCAGGCCGATGAGGACCCTGAAGAGATCACGAACGACGCCGCCGCACGACTGTTCTACCAAGCTGTCGGCACCGAGATACCTGTTACGATTCAGGGTACGGCAACCTGGCTTGCTGGTCGCGGTCTGGTCGCGGAGAAGTTCCAGCGTGGGCGTGTGTTTCTGGGTGGAGACGCCGTACACATTTTCACCCCGACCGGCGGTATGGGCTACAACACGGCCATTGACGACGCTGTCAATATCGGTTGGAAATTTGCTGCCGTCATCAACGGCCAAGCGGGACCGGGTTTGCTCGACAGTTTCGAGGCAGAGCGTCGTCCGGTTGCGTTTCGTAATACGCGTTTCGCGTTGACGTTCGCCGACAGCGTCGGGTTATACCGCCCGTCTCCTGCCATTGAAGACCCTGGCGATGCCGGCGATGCGGCCCGCGCCCGCGCCGGCGCCTATTTGGCCCAACATGGCGAACACGAATTCAACATTCCGGGATTTACATTCGGCGCCCGCTATGACGACTCGCCTGTCATTTGCGATGATGGGACATTGCCACCACCGGACGCGGCTTCGGTCTATGCGCCTTCAGCCAAACCGGGCGGTCGACCGCCGCATGCCTGGCTCAGCGATGGCACGTCGTTGTTCGATCACTTTGGCTTTGGATGGACGCTGCTGAACCTTGGCGGAGCCGACGACACCGCGGCGGCGATGGAAAGCGAGGCGCAGCGGCGGCAGCTGCCATTCAAACGTCTTGACCTGTATGACAATTCCGAACTGCTGGATTTGTACGAAGTGCGTCTGGCACTTATCCGTCCGGATCAGGTGATCGCTTGGCGCGGCAACAGCGTCGATGCCAATGTACTCTTCGACGTTGTGACAGGACATGGAGGATCGCGAACGGTGTCGGTTGGCGGTTGATCGTTGTTTCAAGATGGTCTGTTTGGGAGCTTAAAATTCGTTGCTATCGCTTGTGCTGCCAAGCGCAGGAAGTTTTTCAGCGTGGATCGAGGCTCCTGCGTGGCTGTCTGCGCTCTTGTCGCGTTGATTGATCCGTGTCTTCCCGTGGACACCGAAGCGCATGTCGAAGGCGGCCGACAACTCACTACCGCCGCCGACGACGCGGCCTTCAATCTGCGCAATACTGACCTTGTTCATGGTGCGGAAGCGTTCGCACAGTGCATGAAAGGGTTTGAGTTGCGCACTTGCCGGTCGCACCGCTCACCGCGTCAACACGATCTTTCCAAGGACACGACGCTCCGCGAGCCTTGTGATGGCGGTCCTTGCCTCCTCCAAACTGTGAGTCATTACCCTCGGCTTGAAGTGGCCGGCGGTGTAGTCGGCAAGCAAACCCGTCAATCGTTGCCGCGTATCATCCGGGTGGCGGTGGCTGTGTTCGCCAAACACAACGCCAGTGACAGAGAAGTTCTTCACTAGGATCATGTTTGTTGCCACTTGCGGTATGTCACCTGACGCAAAACCAATCACGAGAATGCGCCCCTCCCACCCGATACAGCGCACGGATTGTATGAATGCGTCACCGCCGACCGGATCGAAGACGACGTCAACTCCGCTGCCACCGGTCAGCTCACGAATTTCATCGCGTAGATCGCCATCAGTGTAGTTTATGAGATCATCGGCGCCGTGCTGCTTGGCGACAGCGAGTTTTTCCGCGTTGCTAGCGGCCGCGATCACACGTGCGCCGAGATACTTTCCAACCTCAATTGCCGCGAGCCCCACGCCGCCCGCTGCGCCCAGGACGAGGAGCGTTTCGCCCGGCCTGAGATTGCCGCGGTAGGCCAGTGCAAAGTGCGCCGTGCCGTAGGCAACCGGAAACGCTGCTCCCGTCACGAAATCCATTTCATTCGGAATGAGGGTTGCTATGCTGGCTGGCACAACGGCCTCGTCGGCATGAGCACCGCCGAAGCGCGCGAATGCCAAAACACGGTCGCCGGCGCGGAGCCGGTCAACATCTGGTGCGCACTCCAGAATCTCACCGGCGAGTTCCAGGCCCGGCACAAACGGCAGGTCGGGTTTGACCTGGTACTTGCCTTCCACCATCAATATGTCGGGGAAGTTGACCCCGGACGCCTTAACGGCGATGCGGACCTGCCCGTTGGTGAGCTGGGGCGGATCCAATTCATCAACTTCCAAGTTGTCAATCGATCCCAGTGAACGGCACAACAAGGCTCGCATTGGTCAATCATCCTCCTTGGTCTTCAATGCTGGGCGTGCGCGCGACGCTTCTCCGCCGCCGCCATCGCCCTCAATTCGCGCCGCATTAATTTTCCAGTGACGGTCAGCGGAAGATTTTCTGCGACGATCAGCCGATCCGGTACTTTGTAGCGCGATAACCGCTCGCGGCAGAATGCCAGCACGCGACATGGATCGATCTCATGGCCGGGCCTGGCCACAACATAGGCAACAATAACCTCGCCGCGGCTGGAATCTTCAAGACCCGTCACACCGGCCAGACCAACATCCGCATGCTGCTGCAGCGTGTCTTCAACTTCGGCCGGCGAAACATTGATGCCCGAGCGCTTGATCATTTCAGAGCGCCGCCCTGCAAAATGCAGTGTGCCCTCGTCGTCGATCGAACCGAGATCGCCTGTCTTGAAAAAGCCGTCGTCAGTGAACGTTTCGGCATTGAAGCGCGAACTATCTCCATCGTAGCCGCGCGTAAGGTAGCCGCAGACTTCGATCTCGCCGATTTCTCCCGGTCCCAGATACGCGCCGGTTTCTGGGTCGCGGATGCGAACGTTCACGCCCGGCAGCGGACGACCCTGGCTGGAGGCGCGTTGCTCAAGTGGCCAATCACAGGGCGTAACGCAACAGTTTCCGTAATTCTCGGTGCCACCATAGATGTTGCAAATCTGGCTCACGCCGAGTTCGCACGCGGCCTTGGTGATGTCCTGTGGCGCGCCGATCGTCACTCCGGTCCTCAGTGAGGAAGTCCGTTCCGGCCGAAAATCCGAGTGCGCGACAAGCGCATTGGTGATCGCCGGCAAGATGTATATGGCCGTGCACTTTTCTCTCTCAATGAGATCCAACGCGCCGCCGGCCTCAAAATGACTTTGCAGGACGAGCGCCGCGCCATGCGACAGCGTTGCCGGCAATGCATTGACTGCACCATAGGACCAGAACAACGGGATTGAGATTAGGACTCGGTCGCCTCGCACGAGCCCTTGCCGCTCACCAATGTTAAATCCGTTCTCGATTGCCGCGAAGTGGTCCAGCGGCACAGCCTTGGGCCGATTGCTTGAGCCCGAAGTGTAAAGGACGACAAGTGGATCGGCGGCGCTCGCACCCTCTCCCGGCGGCAGCGTCGAGAGAGGGTCGCCGCATCGAAGGTCGTCGTAGCAATGCATTGGCGTGTTCGCCGCTCCATCGATCAGAAAACAGGTTTCGAGCATCGCTGTTTTGCCTTCAGTCATCATCGTCGACACATTGTCGGCGAATTCCTGCTCACCGAAGCGATTGATTAAGAACAACCAGCGGATTCGGGAGTCGTTGATCAGAAATTCAAGCTCACTTGCGGTTGACCACGTGCTGAAGGGGACGAGGGGCGCGCCGAGCGCTGCCGCTGCAAAGAATATCTCCAGCCACTCGAAACAATTGTGCGACAAGAGCCCGACCCGATCGCCGCGCCGTATGCCGTGCTCGCGCATGCGGCCGGCCAACCGACCGGCGGCGTCCGCCAGCTCCGCG
Source organism: Hyphomicrobiaceae bacterium (assembly GCA_051009955.1). GTDB lineage: Bacteria > Pseudomonadota > Alphaproteobacteria > Rhizobiales > Hyphomicrobiaceae > Tectiglobus. The sequence continues at coordinate 4,408 of JBPCWB010000372.1, forward strand.
AATGTGACACTCTGGCCGTGATATATCGCCGAAATACCATCCGGTGTGGCGTCCGCCTGTTCTCGGAGCAGATCATAAACGGTGCGGCTGTATGGTGCCTTCATCGGAACTCGCTATACTGACAGGAACCGCCGCAGACTATTGCGTCTGCCGCCATTATCAAAACCGTTATCAGGCGCACGCATGGCATGTCACGCCGGCCGGCTGATAATCGATCGTGAGGAAGACCGCGTGCCGCTCATCGTCAACCAGCCTGCAGCGAATGTGACGCAGATCGTCATCGACAATCGGACCAAGCGAAACGCAATGTCGCGAGAGATGATGACGGAGCTGGCAGAGCTTTGGGACCGGCTTGATGCAGATCGCGGCTGCCGCTCCATTGTTCTGACAGGCGCAGGCGACAAAGCCTTTTGCGCCGGTGCCGACATTGGCGGCGATCTTTCGGCATCTGAAGAGACGGCACGCCTCGTGAATCGGGCGTTGCTGAAGACGACCACTTATTCCAAACCGATTATCGCGGCCATCAATGGGGATTGCGCTGGAGGTGGCGTCGAGCTTTTGTTGTCGACGGACATTCGGATTGCCGTCCCGCACGCGCGTTTCGGCCTACCGGAAGTCAAGTGGTCGATCTATCCTTTCGGCGGTGCAACGATCAAACTTGTCCAGCAAATCGGTTACGTCCATGCGATGGACTTGATCCTTACCGGTCGGCTTGTCGATGCAGACTTTGCTCAGCGAATCAATCTCATCAACCGCATTGTCGACGGCTCTTCCGCCTTGGATGCGGCGATCGAAACAGCAACCGTGATTGCTGCAAATAGTCCAGATGCCGTGCATGCCGTGAAGCGGCAGATCAGCGACGGCATCGCCCAATATGCCCGCGGCCGTGAGGCCATGGAACAACGTCTGGGCGATGAGGTTCGCGCCGGCCGGCACTTCGCGGAAGGTGTTTCTGCGTTCCGTGAAAAGCGGCAGCCGAATTATGACTGAGGAATTGGACCTTGCCGGGCTGATGAGGATCGGTGACCGCATCGCCTGGTCCGGTGTTGCGCTCGAACCGCTGCGGCTTCTCGAGATCTTCGAGAGCCAACTTGATCGGGTGCCCTCCAAAGTTTCTGCACTTCTCAATATTTCGATCACTGAAGGCATCAATGCCGAAGCGTTGACGAGGGCACTGAAGGTCGTGGCAATCGGTGGTGCCGTGACCAACCGACGATTTCGCGACGCTGGCGGCTTCGATGTTCTTCCGGTGAACTATTCAATGCTGCCCGAACTTGTTCGAAGTCGTGTCCTCAAACTGGATTGCATCTTTCTTCAAGTTGCCGCCTCGCAGGACGCACTTAATCTCTCGCTGGCGGTTGACCATCTTGCGGACGCCGTCGGGCAAGCCCGCGTCGTTGTTGCCGAAGTGAACGACCAGCTGCCGGTCACCTATGGAGATACGGAACTCGTCGCACATGATGTGGATCACGTCGTACATGTATCCCGTCCACCGCTTGAAATCGCGTCACGCCCTGCCCGAGATCTCGAAAGGGAAGTTGGTCGCCACGTGAGTCGCTTGGTTCGGGATGGCAACACTCTCGAGGTCGGTCTGGGCTCGCTCCCGGATGCTGTTCTGGAGTGCCTGCAGGACAAGCACGAGCTTGGGATCCACTCCGGCACCATTGGCGATCGGGTCGTCGAACTGGTTGAAGCCGGAATCATAACCAACACAAAGAAGCCGATCGACACCGGAAAGTGCATCACGGCGACATTGCTTGGCACCCAAAAGCTATACCGCTGGGCACACAAGAACGATCGGCTGGAGCTACGCTCCCCACGCTACACGCACGATGTTGCCGTGCATGCGCAGATCCCGAATCTGGTCGGCGTCAATTCGGCGCTCGAAGTTGATCTCACTGGGCAATTCAATTCTGAAACACTGGATGGTCGACATGTGGGTGTGATCGGCGGACAGTCCGACTTTATGCGGGGCGCGATCCGTTCCGTCGGCGGGCGGAACATCATTGTCATGGAGTCCATTGCGCGGAGTTGTACGATCTCGAGAATCTCTGCGAAGCCTTCAGACGGCGTGGTCACGGCGACGCGCGCGAATGCGGACTATGTCGTGACGGAGTATGGAATAGCCGAATTAAGAGGTCGCACGTTGGAAGAGCGGGCAACGGCCCTCATCGCCATTGCACATCCCGACTTTCGCCGACAACTGCACGACGCACTCGACAAGGGTCTGGTCTAAGAGCAACATCGGTTCTCAGTTCGAACCGCCTTGGGTGCAAATCATCAGCAGTGCCC
>JBPCWB010000373.1:0-4605 GCA_051009955.1 Hyphomicrobiaceae bacterium
ACGTTGCGCGCAACAATGGTCTGAAAGCCGGCTATGAGCTGACTCACGACGACGGCAGGATCAATACATTCATTCGGCCGCGCCGCATGTCCGCCACGGCCATCGATCGTGATCGTAAAGAAATCAACTGATGCGAGCTGACTGCCAGGCCGGATCGAGAATTGGCCAACCGGCAAGCCCGGCATGTTGTGCATGCCAAACACCTGCTCGATACCGAACCGTTCCATCAAACCGTCTTCAACCATTTCGCGGCCGCCGCCGCCGCCCTCTTCGGCAGGCTGGAAAATTACAACTGCAGTGCCATCGAAGTTCCGCGTTTCGCAAAGATACTTCGCAGCCCCCAGCAACATGGCGGAATGACCGTCGTGTCCACACGCGTGCATGCACCCGTTGTTTTGCGATTTGTAGGCCGTCTCTCGAAGTTCTTGGATCGGCAGGGCATCCATGTCAGCGCGCAGACCTAAAATCTTAGATCCAGCTGAACCGCGACCACGAATGACACCGACGACACCTGTCCGGCCAATGCCCTCGACAACCTCGTCAACGCCGAACTCACGCAGCTTCTGTGCGACGAACCCAGCGGTCCTGTGAACTTCGAATTGCAGCTCGGGATGCGCGTGCAGATCGTGACGCCACGACTGGATCTCGTCATGGAATTCGGCAAATCGATTTATGATCGGCATCTCGGCCTCTTGTTAGGAGAAGATTGTGATGTGACCGGTTGTGGCAGAATGGTCCGGCTGTTGCTGCGACCACCATTCTGTGCGGCCCCCATATGGACATTCAGTCGCTTGGCTGCCAAGGCCCATTCAGTCAACCGGCGATCTCTGCGCCCGTCGTAGTGCCGCCTCGACCATAAGCCGCACAGACGGCATCCACGTCATGCTTATCATTAAAGATTAATAAACTCATGGTTCCGCCACATCGTGACCCGAATCGAGGTGGCACTTAACCGGTCGTTAGGCGAATCGGAGTGAAGTGACCCCTACAGATTTGGGGGAGGGTATGTAGATGTTGATGAGTGTTGCTGATCTGACCAATGCGGAGACGATTTATCCGGAGTTGGCAGGTGCGAGAGTTCTGATTACCGGTCTGGGACCAACATGTGGCGTAGACCTCGCGCGATCCTTCGCAGATCATGGTTGCCGATTGATCCTGCAAATTCCCGAGCCCTGCCCGGAAACCGATGCGCTCTTGCAGATTCTATCTGAAACTGCGCTGGAAGTCCGCGCCCACCACGACCAGATTGATGCCAGCGAAAGCGCCACCCGGTTCACGCAGGCCGCAGCAAAGGCCTATGGGGGACTGGAAGCGGTCGTTAACTTCATCCGCATCAGCCGCTACGATCTCAATTCGGCGGTGACACTGGAAGAGATCGAATCACTGTTCATAGATCGGATGCAAGCGGCGGCACGCACCACGAGCATCGCAGCCAACCGCATGGGACTCACGTGGTCCAACGGTTCCATCCTCAACGTCCTTCGGCTGCCGCCTGCTGGCACACCGGCCGAGGCCGCGATTGCCGGAATCGCACGCACCGCACTTGCCGCCCTGATCAAGGCAGAGGCCGGCAAATGGGCTGATCAAGGTGTCCGCGTCAATGGCATTGCGCCGCGAACGGCCCTGCCCGGGAATTCCAGCCCAACCGATGACTACATCCGAAACGAGCCGGAAATTGCAGCGGTCGCCATGTATTTGGCATCGCAGAACGGAGAAAAGATCTCCGGACACATTCTGGATTGTGAAGCGGAAGTCATTGCCTGAGGCCGCCTGCAGCACTCACCGCAATCGAACCAACGCCTGCTGAGCAACAGCAGCCGACCGCTTCTTGCACATTCGTGCGACTGCAGGCCTGGGATGCATCCGCAAGCTGTGCCCGCACCCGCACGTTCCACCCTGGCCCACCGGGGTGAAAGATCAGCGTATGGCAAATTTTTTTGCCGATTCGCTTGACTTCACGAACCTGTGCACCTATCTCGTTCTCCGGATGCTAGCACTCTATAAGACTGAGTGCTAACAGCTGCTTTCACCCTTACCATGATCACAAACCAGCCCATCCAAGGAGCAGGTCTTCATGAAATTTCGTCCTCTTCACGACCGCGTGGTCGTCGAACGTGTCGACAGCGAGACAAAATCCGCTGGCGGCATCATCATCCCTGACACTGCCGCGGAAAAGCCTCAGGAAGGCAAAATCGTAGCCTGTGGCCCGGGCGCCCGCGGCGACGACAACGAGCTCGTGCCGCTCGACGTCAAGGCCGGTGACCGCATTCTGTTCGGTAAATGGTCCGGCACCGAGGTCAAAATCGACGGCAAAGATCTCCTTATCATGAAGGAGAGCGACATCATGGGCGTCATCCAAGCCTAGCGCCGACATCCATGCCAATACCGTATTCCATCAACTAACGAACCTTAGGAGATAGCCCAAAATGGCTGCCAAGGACGTCAAATTTTCAGGCGAAGCCCGCGAAAAAATGATGCGGGGCGTCGATGTGCTCGCCAACGCCGTCAGGGTAACGCTGGGCCCGAAAGGCCGCAACGTCATCCTCGACAAATCGTTTGGTGCACCGCGCACGACCAAAGATGGTGTCACCGTCGCGAAGGAAATCGAACTTGATGACAAGTTCGAGAACATGGGCGCACAGATGGTGCGCGAAGTTGCATCAAAAACCAACGACGTTGCCGGCGACGGCACCACGACCGCAACGGTTCTGGCTCAGGCCATCGTCCGTGAAGGCCTCAAGTCGGTTGCAGCGGGCATGAACCCGATGGACCTCAAGCGGGGTATCGACAAGGCCACAACGCAAGTAGTTGCCGAAATCGAGAAGCGCTCCAAGAAGGTCAAGAATTCGGACGAAATTGCACAGGTCGGAACGATCTCGTCCAACGGCGAACGTGAGATCGGCGACATGATCGCCAAAGCAATGCAAAAAGTTGGCAACGAAGGTGTGATCACCGTCGAAGAAGCCAAGAGCCTGGACACCGAACTCGATGTCGTCGAGGGCATGCAGTTCGACCGCGGCTACCTCTCGCCGTACTTCATCACCAATCCGGACAAGATGGTTGTTGAGCTCGAAGATCCCTACATTCTGATCCACGAGAAAAAGCTCTCCAACCTTCAGGCCATGCTGCCTGTTCTCGAAGCCGTAGTCCAAACCGGCAAGCCGCTGCTGATCATCGCCGAAGACGTCGAAGGCGAAGCACTGGCGACGTTGGTCGTGAACAAGCTGCGCGGCGGCCTCAAGGTTGCAGCCGTCAAGGCTCCGGGCTTTGGCGACCGTCGCAAGGCAATGCTCGAAGACATTGCGGTCCTCACCCAAGGTCAGACGATTTCCGAAGATCTCGGCATCAAGCTTGAGAACGTCACTGTTGACATGCTGGGTCGTGCCAAGCGCATCTCGATCACCAAAGACGACACAACGATCGTCGACGGTTCCGGCAAAAAGAAGGAAATCGAAGCCCGAGTCGGCCAGATCCGCGCCCAGATCGAAGAAACGACGTCGGATTATGACCGTGAGAAGCTGCAGGAGCGCCTCGCCAAACTGGCCGGTGGTGTTGCTGTCATCAAGGTCGGTGGTGCGACCGAAGTTGAGGTGAAAGAGCGTAAGGATCGCGTCGATGATGCGCTGAACGCAACCCGTGCAGCGGTCGAAGAAGGCATTGTTGCCGGTGGCGGAACCTGCCTGCTCAAGGCAAGCTCAGTCATTGATATCGAAGGCGACAACGAAGACCAAGACGCCGGTATCGCTATTGTCGCCAAGGCGCTTCAGGCTCCAATCCGCCAGATCGCCGAAAACGCCGGTGTCGAAGGCTCGATTGTCTGCGGCAAGGTTCTTGAAACGCGTGGCAACGCCTTCGGTTACGATGCGCAAAACGATGAGTTCGGCGATATGTTCGAAAAGGGCATCATTGACCCGGCCAAGGTCGTGCGCACCGCATTGCAGGACGCGGCGTCGATCGCTGGCTTGCTGGTGACGACGGAAGCCGGTGTCGCTGAATCGCCGAAGAAAGAAGGCGCAGCCGGTGGTATGCCTGGCGGCGGCATGCCCGACATGGGCGGCATGGGCGGCATGATGTAGTCAACCGTCTGGCGGGGCTTCCCGCATCGACTTTGCAACCGCCCGCGGGAAACTGCGGGCGGTTTTTCTGTGGCTTGTGCAACGCCCGCAAGCATGTTGCGTTCACGAATATGGTTCATTTCAGTTGGCACCGGGCCGAGTGCCACGCTTTTGACGCATCGCTCACGCAAATCGGGCTCCAATATCGATCAAGGAGAATGAGATGCGATTGATACGCAAGGTTTTCTTCTTTGCGGTCGCTCTGGCAGCCGTTCTTGCAGTGTTGTCGTTCGCACTACCGCGCCAGGTTACCGTTTCGCGCGATATCACGATCGACGCGCAGGCCAGCACGATTTTCCCGCTGGTCAACGACCTGCGCAAACATACCTGGTCGCCATGGGTCCAATTGGATCCCAATGCCAGGTTCGAATATTCGGGAGCACCCGCCGGCGTCGGCCAAAAAGTGCAATGGCAAAGCGACCTCGATAGCGTTGGCACGGGCTCCCAGGAAATTACTGAAAGTGTCGCTGATCAACGTATCGAAACCGCA
>JBPCWB010000374.1:0-3779 GCA_051009955.1 Hyphomicrobiaceae bacterium
TCCTTGAGCGATCAGGATAAGGCGGTCACATTGATCGCGACGCTGGGCAATGAAGAATTCAATCGCTACGCCGAGGATCATCGCGACGTCATTCGTCGATTTGGTCGATTTCCGCATCGAAATGCCGTCCTCGATCGTGCATCGACCGATGAGGAGTCCACCTATTTGGCCAAGCCTGGCAGCGGGTTCTGAACTGGCTTTGGTGTCATCGCGAGGTGCGCTGTGAGTAACGGTTACCTGGAATTCATTCGAGAGCAGCTGGCGGTCGTCGGCCCCGTGGTGGTGCGGCGAATGTTTGGCGGAGCGGGCGTTTTTCTGGACGGTACGATGTTTGCGCTGATTGCTGACGAGACGCTCTACTTCAAGGCCGATGATACGACAGTCGCCCGCTTTGAGGCCGAAGACCTGCCTCCATTCACCTATCAGGCAGCGAACGGCAAACGCTCCGTCATGAGCTACTGGCGTGCTCCGGAGCGCGTATACGACGATCCCGATGAAATGAAGGAGTGGGCGGAAGCAGCTGTTCGGGTGGCGCAGACCGCGGCTGCCAAAAAGAAGCCGGCGAAACGCAAGACCAGTCGCAGCCGTACCGGGGCGAAAGCAAAGCCAGTCCGCTAGATTTGAAGCGTTTGCAGCCGGCCGCTTATTCCGTTGTGGCCTTGGCTTTGGCGGTGCGTTCCGCTTTCGCTCGCTTTACCGGTCGTTGGAGGAACGCGGGAATCGACTCTTCGGTAAAGCCACCGCTGGGCATGGCTGCCGCGTCGTTACGGCGACGTGGAGCCGGTTTGTTCCGTGGTGGGCTCGGCCGGACGGCGTCCGTGGTCTCTTGCGCAACAGGTTCCCTGCTCTGGCGACGCGATGGCTGTCGCGTTCGAGATCCCGTACCTGCCTCTTTCGAAGCTGGCTGTCTCTGGCCTCGGCCTGCGGGCCGATCATCGGAGTGACGCCCACGCCCACCCCGACCGCGCCTGCGTTTGCCAGCATTTGCGAAGTCCTCGTCTGTTGGCGGGTCGCCCGACCAAGCCAGCGGCTCGCCCTGGTTTTTTTCAATTTCCTTGACGAGCTTCAAATCGTCGGCGGTGACCAAAGTTGCCGAAAATCCTTCTTTTCCGGCCCGACCAGTACGGCCGATACGATGCACGTAATCGTCTGCCACCCACGGCACATCGAAGTTGAAGACATGGCTGACATCGGGAATGTCGAGGCCGCGTGCAGCAACGTCACTTGCCGCGAGGAAGGTGATTTCGCCTGACCGAAATCCATCCAACGTCGCCATTCGGCTGGCCTGATCCATGTCGCCATGCAGGGCACCGGCATTGAAGCCATGCTTGGTGAGAGATTTATGAAGAATTGCAACGTCACGTTTGCGGTTGCAGAAGATAATCGCATTCCTGACATTCTGGGCCCGGATCAAATCGCGCAAAATCTCACGCTTGGCCCAGTCTTCGCCATCCGGGCAGAAGCGAAATGACTGGACAATCGTTTTTGCCGTCGTTGCCGGCCGCGCCACTTCGATGCGCACGGGGTTCTTTAGGAATTGGTCCACCAGACGTTGGATCTCGGGTGGCATTGTGGCCGAGAAGAACAGGGTCTGACGCCTCGGCGGCAGGAGCTTGCAAATCTTCTCGATGTCCGGAATGAAACCCATATCGAGCATGCGATCGGCCTCGTCGATCACCAGGATCTCGACTCCCGTCAGGAGCAACTTGCCGCGCTGAAAGTGATCGAGCATGCGCCCCGGCGTTGCGATCAGAACATCGGCGCCGCGGTCCAGTTTCTTCTCTTGTTCGTCGAACGAGACGCCGCCGATCAACAGCGCGACATTGAGTTTGTGATTGACGCCGTAATTCTCGAAAGCCTGCGCAACCTGGGCTGCAAGTTCGCGAGTCGGAGCAAGGATCAACGAGCGTGGCATCCGCGCCCGCGCACGCCCGGACTCGAGGCGTGTGATCATCGGCAGCGTAAATGAAGCGGTCTTGCCGGTCCCCGTTTGCGCGATACCCAGGACGTCGATGCCGGTGACGGCAACGGGGATCGCTTGTGCCTGAATCGGAGTCGGTGTGGTATAGCCGGACGCGGCAACGGCAGCCTCCACCTTGGGGCTTAAGCCAAGTCCGGTAAAGTTAGGTTCTTCCAAAGGACGTGATCTCCATGAGGGATCTGTTGGCCGACAGTCGTCGTCGTTGCAGGCGTGTTTTTACCTGACAACGGAAACAAGCTTAAATGACGATACGGACATGAAAATCATACGTTCGCTATAAGCGTCTGTTCGGCGAATTCACTGGCATTTGTGTCGCGACGCGACATTGCCCTAGGGCGTGCTGACATAAGTTGGCCCGAAACGCAAGCTCTTGCGGGCCTTGTGACAAATCGAGCGGCACTTTTCGCATTGCCCTATGCCCCTATTGTCGCTCAATTGGTTAAAACTTTGGCGGGACGAGGACGGGGAGGCCACAATGGTGGACAGACAGCAGCTCGTAATGATTCCGGGGCTCCTATGTTCAGATGAGCTGTTTGCAGATCAAAGCCGGGGGTTGGCCGCTGCAGCTGATGTCCATGTCGGTCGTGTGCTCAAGTCCCATACACTTGTAAATATGGCCCGGGCCATCCTGCATACAAGCCCTCCGAAATTCGCCTTGGCGGGCCTCTCGTTGGGGGGTTATGTCGCGTACGAGATCTTACGCCAGGCACCAGAGCGGGTCACACGTCTGGCACTTCTCGGCGCCAATGCGCGGGCCGACCGGCCCGACCAGATCAAACTCCGAGAATTGCTCATTGGCTTGGCGCAGATGCTCGGCCCGCGCAACGTCCAGGCTGCGGCATTGCCGATGCTGATCGACAAGTCTCGCCTGCGCGACCGCGCGTTGGTCGATCGCGTGCTCAATATGGCTGATGTTGTCGGCAGGGACGCGTTCATCCGGCAGCAGCGAGCGATTATTGCGCGGCCAGACAATCGTGCGTTTCTGGCCGAGATTGCGTGCCCCACGACCATCATTGTGGGCGATGCCGATTTGTTGACCCCCCTGAAAGTTGCCGAGGAACTGCACGAGGGAATTCGCGGCAGCAGCCTGCATGTGATTCCAGACTGCGGTCACCTGTCGACCATGGAGCAGCCCGATCCGGTCAATGCTGTGCTGAGGGAATGGCTCGCGACAGCCTGACCTACGAAGGTGGATCCCATTCGCGCAGGAGAAGGCGTGCTCCCATTCCTCCTGCGATGGCTCCGGCGATCGGCGCCACCCAGAAGATCCAAAGTTGCCCAAGTGCCTCCGGTCCGGCGAAAATGGCCGCGGCCGTGGATCGCGCCGGATTGAGACCGGCATTCGTCAAGGGCATTGTGAGCAGATAGAAGACCGAGAAGCCGGCTCCAATGGCGATCGGCGCCCATGTCGCCGTGGCGCTCTGTGATGTCGCGCCCATAAAGATGATGATCAGCAGGGCCATCAGAATGGCCTCCAGCAGAGCCGCGGTCGTGATGTCGTAGAGGCTGACATCGGCGAAACGGTTGGCAATCGCGGCAAATCCGGCCGGTGCCGTGACAGCGCTACCGATTAGAAGACTAAAGATCAGGGCTGCGGCGACTGTCGCGCCAATCAGTTGCGCGATCACGAATCCCGGCGCGTGGGCAATGTCAAAGCGACCACCTGCGACCAGTCCGATGGTGATTGCGGGATTGAAATGTCCGCCGGAGATCTGCCCCAATCCATAGGTCACAGCAACAATCGCAATACCAAATGCGAAGGCCGGCAATATGGTGGCGTCGGGTCCCTGCTTGGTCA
>JBPCWB010000375.1:0-5026 GCA_051009955.1 Hyphomicrobiaceae bacterium
GATATCGAAGCCGCAAAAGAAGCGGGCAAGAGACTTGCCATCATCGTGGAACAAAGAGGCTGTATATACTGCAAGAAGCTTCACGAGACGGTCTTCAGCAACCCCGAAGTCTCCCGCTACATCAGTAGCAATTTCATTGTTGTACAGTTCAACATGTTTGGCGACGAGGAGGTTGCTGACATTGATGGCGAGGAGCTGACAGAAAAGACCGCCGTTCGGAAATGGGGTCTGGTCTTCACGCCAACATTGGTTTTTCTGCCGGAAGATGTCCCAACCAATAAGAGCGTCAAGGAGGCGGCCGTGCTGGTTATGCCGGGCGCATTCGGTCGACACACGACACTTCATGCGTTCCAATGGGTCAAAGAAAAGGGCTACCTGAAATCTGAGCCCTTTCAAAAATATCATGCCCGCAAGCTTGACGAGGCTCTCAAGAAGTCAAACTGAACGACGACTGTCGTTTCAGAGGTTTAATCACTTAGTGCTTCCCGTGCAGATCCCGCGCCGATCGACGCCCCAGACAGTCCCGTTTTGGGTCTGATCATCGTCTGCCTCGCCTCAGGGCCACGATGAGGCCGCAACGATCTCTCACGCAGTCGGATCAATCTGACCGTTTGGCGCTGACCGGAAACCGGCCAACACGCGCCCTGCATCCGTGTCACGTTGCAAGTTGCTACTGGCCTTTAGAGTGCGTTCGTTTCACTATCGCTGCGTCGGTGTTCAGGTCCGGCACTGCGAAAACTCAAAGTGGTCGTGCACGAAATGAGCCATTACAAAATTGCAATTGATATTGGGGGTACGTTTACGGACGGCGGGATGTACGAGGCCGAATCCGGTCGGATTTGGCTGGAGAAATCCCTCACAACACCATCTGACCCCGGTGAAGCTGTTTCGCAGTTGGCACGTGCACTGATCGCGCGCTTGAAACAATCGGACGCCATGGCGGGCGATAGTGTTGGCGACGTGGTCCATGCGACGACGCTCGTCACCAACGCCATCATTGAGCGCAAGGGTGCCAGAACAGGTCTCATTGTTACAAAGGGATTCGCGGACACGCTGACTCTGCGCCGCGAAGATCGTTACGAACTTTATGATCTCGATATCGTCTTTCCCGAGCCGCTCGTCGACGAAACGGACATCATTGAGCTGGACGCCAGACTGTCCTTTAAGGGCGATGATATTTCTCCGGTCACAAATGAGGCCGTGTCTGCAGCTTTGATTGAGATGGAACAACGGGACGTAGACGCTGTCGGGATATGCCTGCTGCACAGCTATGTCGATGATCGCCAGGAACAGACCATTGCATCAGCTATCGCGCAGCGCACTCCGAACCGACCCATCAGCGTTTCATCCGAGATCGCTCGTGAGATTCGGGAGTACGAGCGCATGTCAACGACGGTTGCGAATGCCTACGTGCAGCCGCTGACATCCAGATATCTGGAGAATCTCAAAGGTCGGTTGTCCACTGAGGGAGTCGAGGCACCATTACAGATCATGGTGTCGAGCGGTGGCTTCACGTCCGCAGAAATCGCAGCCAAAATGCCAGTCCGCCTGCTCGAATCGGGTCCGGCAGCAGGTGTGCTGAGTGCGATCAATACGGCCAACGTCGCCGGCATCAATCGCGTACTGGCATTCGACATGGGGGGGACGACGGCCAAGTTGTGTGTCGCGATCGATGCCAGGCCGGAAATCACGAACCAGTTCGAGGCAGGTCGCGTGCGCCGCTTCAAGAAGGGCAGCGGCCTGCCCATTACGGTCCCGTCGATTGACATGATTGAGATTGGCGCCGGCGGTGGGTCTATTGCGCACGTTGGTGAACTGGGATTGCTGAATGTCGGTCCGCAGAGTTCGGGAGCCGAACCAGGTCCGGCCTGTTATGGTCGTGACGGTTCACAGCCAACCGTGACGGATGCCGATCTTATGCTCGGTTATCTCGACGCCGGTAACTTCCTTGGCGGTCGAATGACGCTATCAGAGGCGGCCGCTAAGAGCGCCATTGGTCAACTGGCAGACGACCTCGCAATGGCACCTGGCGAAGTCGCATTCGGTATCAACGATCTCGTCAATGAAAACATGGCAGCTGCCGCGCGCGTTCATATTGCGGAGAAGGGCCTCGATCCACGGAGCTTCGCCATGGTCGCGACCGGTGGGGCCGGACCGGTCCACGCGGTGGAGGTGGCCCACAAACTTGGGATCAAGCGGGTCCTGTGTCCGGTCGCAGCCGGCAATGGCTCCTGTCTCGGATTGTTGATCGCACCGCCACGTGTCGATCGCTCCTGGTCCAAACCCGAACTGCTTGAATATGTGGATTGGCAGGACGCACAACAGCGCTTGGATGCGAGCTACGAGGAATGTGTCAGCGAGCTGCGCAGAACGGGCGCCGACCCAAGCGCGATCGATTGGATGCTCAGTCTGGAGATGCGCTACGAGGGCCAGGGCGACACCATTGCCGTGCCCTTCGCGTTCGGCCCGGTGGGTGAGGTCGTCCGACCGGTCCCGCATGTGAATTTCTCAGAGACCTACACGCAACTCTATGGCCGCACGCTACCCGATACCGCCATGGAAATCGTGACCTGGCGCTTGATTGGAGCATCCCCGGTTTCTTCCGCATCATTCAACATCGGTGACCCCCAGCAGGCTGCCGGTCGGCCTCACGTTGCCAGCAGGCAAATCTTCCTCCCGGTGGAACGTGGCTTCCGCGACGTCCCGGTTCATAATCGGTACGCGCTGAAAACAGGATCAAGCCTCGAGGGACCGATAATTTTACAGGAGCCGGAGTCGACAATCGTGGTTGCACGCCGGGCCTCGCTCACCGTCCTCCCCGACAGCACCGTCTCAATCGAGTTGCCCTGAGGTTTTGAAAGGCCCGGATATTATGACCAAGAGGCTCAGGACCGAATTCGATCCGATCACGCTTGAAATTCTGTGGGCGCGCATCATCAGTATCGTCGACGAAGCGTCCGCAACGTTCTCCCGAGCATCATTCTCCACTCTTGTTCGTGAGGCCAACGATTTCGCCGTTATTCTAACCGATGCCGATGGCCGCTCGATTGCGCAATCCACCAAGAGCATTCCGTCCTTCATCGGCACGCTACCGGCGACGATCAAGGCGTTCCTCGAACGCTACCCGTCGGTTAGCCTGCAGGACGGCGACGTGATGATTACGAACGATCCCTGGCTTGGGACCGGTCACGTTCACGATATCAACATCGTTGTACCGATCTTCTGGAAAGGCGAGCTCGTCGGTTTTGCCGGCATCGCGACGCATCTGCCTGACATTGGCGGACGCATCAGATCAACCGGCGTGCGTGAAATCTTCGAGGAAGGCCTACAGATTCCGCCGCTCAAACTGTTTGAGGCCGGTGCGCGAAACGAGACCCTGATCGCCATGATCGCGCGTAACGTTCGTGTTCCCGACCACAGCTTGGGCGATATTCTGGGTGCGGTTGCCGGCTGTCAGGCACTGGGAGCTGAATTGAGGGCGCTGTTGACCACAGAAGAGATTGATCTCGCCGCCCTCGCCGGCATGCTGCAAAGCCGCTCCGAAGACGTCATGCGCCGCGCGATATCCGATGTGCCAGACGGACAGTACAATCACGTCGTCCGGCACGACGGTTTCGAGGAGCGCATTGTCATAGATTGCACGATCGATGTTTCCGGCGATGAAATGCAGATCGACTACACCGGCAGTTCCGAGCAACTGCCTCGGGCGGTCAATGTCGTGCCGGCCTATACGTTTGCCTACACCGCCTATGGCGTGAAGGTCCTGCTAGCTCCGGGAGTCCCCAACAATGAGGGGAGTTTCAAACCGATCGCGACGTCCGCGCCGTCCGGCTCAATTCTGAACCCCAACTATCCGGCCGCCAGCGGTGGGCGAGGCATCATCGGTCACATGTTGCCGGCAGCCGTCATGGGTGCGCTTGCTCCCGTGCTCGGAAAACAATTTGGGGCAGAAGGATCTGCAAACTCCTCGTTCACCATGACCGGAGAGCATGGCGGTCGGCGCTATGCGGTGGTCAATTTCCTCAACGCCGGACAAGGTGCAACAGCCCTTCGCGATGGGCAGACGGTCCTGAGCTTTCCCAGCAACCTCGGCAACACGCCGGTGGAAGTGATGGAGAGCCTTGCCCCGATCCATGTTCTTCATCGCAGCCGACGCAGACACTCCGGCGGCAAAGGCCTGCGTCGCGGAGGAGACGGTCAGTCGTTGACATTCGAATTCTATGGTGACGAGCCGGCTGTTTGTTCATTCATAACAACCCGCCGCATTGTTCCGCCCGCCGGTGCCAATGGTGGTGAAGACGGTGCAGCGGCGAGCGTCAAGATCAATGGTCAGGTAATTGATCCCGCGGAGCATCAAATCCTGCGCAAGGGCGACAGGATCGACTTTCTCACGGCGGGCGGAGGAGGCTTCGGGGAGCCGTCCTAGATTTGAAGCTTCAAGAGCCTGATCAGTCATGGCCGACGCGCATCCGATTTTCAAGAAAGGCCCCGTACCGCGACAGGCTGAACACGAACAAGAAATAGATGGCGGCGATGAACACGTAGACTTCGACATAGGTCTCGGTCCACTTGCCCGAGCCGTAGGCTGCATTGCCGGATGCCAGAACTTCGAAAAAACCGATAATGATGACAATCGAGGTTTCCTTGAACGTGATCACGAACTGATTGATCGTTGCCGGCAACGTATTGCGGAATGCCTGAGGCAGTGTGATCAACCACGTGCGTTGCCAATAACCGAGGCCCAGCGCCTTCGCCGCATCCGCCTGGCCGTGCGGTATCGACTGCAGGCCGCCTCGGATGATCTCGGCCTGGTAGGCGCCGAAGAACACGGCAAATGCAAAGATCACGCGATAAAGCTTGTCTCCCTGTAGCCACTGAGGCAGTACGAACGGCAGGATTACGGCCGCCGTGAACAAGATGGTGAGCAAGGGGAATGATCGAGTCGTGTCGATCAGCAAACCGGACATCCAGCGCAACACCGGCAGCTCCGACTGCCGCGTCAGCGCGAATATGATTGCCATCGGCA
>JBPCWB010000376.1:0-5477 GCA_051009955.1 Hyphomicrobiaceae bacterium
TCCGGTCCAAAGCCGATGCCGCCGATATCGATCAAGTGGCTTGTGCACGAAAACAGGGCAACGAGTTTGTCATTGTGGAAGCAGGGTGTCGTGATGACAAAGTCGTTCAAATGACCCGTACCCATCCACGGATCATTGGTGATGTAGGCATCGCCGGGCTTCATGGTATCGAGACCAAAGTGCGCGATGAAATGCTTGACCGATTCTGCCATCGAGTTGACGTGACCAGGAGTGCCAGTCACCGCCTGCGCCAACATTCGGCCGTCGGTGTCAAATACGCCGGCCGAAAGGTCTCCGGCTTCTCGCACGATCGGTGAAAATGCCGTCCGCAACAGAACCTGCGCCTGCTCTTCGACAATGGCGATCAGCCGGTTCCACATGATTTGGCGTTGGATGTCGGTGGGGCTTGCAGTGTCCATCAGTCCGTCTCCTTCAGCGTAAGCACGAGCGCGCCTCCACCATCTACGTGAGCATCGAATCGGGATGAGACCAAGGTCGATGTTCCTTCTTCGACGACAATGGCCGGACCGGTGATCAGCGCTCCCTTGGCCAGTTGATCCCGCTCATAGACGTTGGCGGTTACACGCTTGCCGCGACCGGCATCAAACACCTCACACTGACCGCTGGCCACTGCCTCACTTGCGATGGGAATGTCGGCGATGGCATCGCGTGCCTGTCGCGCCGTCGACACTGATACCGTCCAACTCATAATCTCGATGGCTGCGTTCGGAATGTGACGAGCGAACAAGCGCCGGTATTCGGCCTCAAAGCTGGCGCGCAGCCCGGGAATATCGTCCTTCCCGATTTCGGCATCCGGCAGCGCAACAAAGATCTCGTGGCCTTGGCCGGCATAACGCATGTAGGCGCCGCGCGTCACGAGCAAGGGGCGATCGCCAGCGGCCGAACGCGCCTGCGCCGTTGCTTCCTCAACCATCCGCGCCAACAGTTCGGTTGCGTCCTCAATGCCGAGTTTGTCGAGCAGCATGTAGCGGGAACGCACGGTTTCATAGGCAGCCGGTGCACGCAGAAAGCCAATGGCGGAACCAACGCCGGCGCCCTGAGGGACAATAATTCGGGCCATGCCAAGTTTTTCAGCCAGGCGCGAGGCATGCAGAGGGGCAGCGCCGCCGAATGCAATAAGCGTCCGGTCAGCGATTGCGACGCCGCGCTCGACAGCATGGACCCGTGCCGCATTGGCCATGTTCTCGTCGACGATCTCCCCGACGCCGTAGGCCGCCGTCTCCTCGTCCGCAGCCATCCGATCACCGACATGCTTTGCCAGTGCCGCCGCGGCCCGATCCGGAAAGATCGGGATATTTCCTCCGGCAAATCGCTCGGGATCGATCTTACCAAGCACGAGATCAGCGTCAGTCACCGTTGCCTGGTCCCCTCCAAGTCCATAACTCGCGGGGCCCGGCTTCGAGCCAGCACTTTCCGGGCCGATTTGGATTCGTTTGAGCGAATCGACCTTGGCTATGGACCCTCCTCCCGCGCCGATTTCGACCATCTCGATGACCGGAACGCGAACCGGCAAACCGCTTCCCTTCATGAAGCGCGAGGCCCTGTCGACTTCGAACGCGCGGGCTTTGAGCGGTTCGCTGTTCTCGATCAGACAGATCTTGGCGGTCGTCCCACCCATGTCGAACGACAGAATGCGCTCCTCGCCCCGTTCTTCGGCGATACCGGCCGCGAGAATCGCACCGCCTGCGGGGCCCGACTCGACAAGCCGCACCGGATACCGCCGGGCCGTCTCAAGGCTCGCGAGGCTGCCGGCGGATGTAATGAGGTGGATGTCCTTCCTGTACCCGGCTTCGGCAAATCTGTCAGACAGACGCTTCAAATATCCGGCCATCATCGGCTGAACGTAGGCATTCGCAATTGCCGTCGAGGTGCGCTCATATTCGCGCGCCTCCGGACAGACCTCGCTCGATAGCGTGACTGACATCTCCGGGCAGATGTCGCGAACGATTGCGCCAGCACGAGTTTCGTGTGCGGGGTTGACGTAGGAATGGAGAAACGCAATGGCAACGGACTCGATGCCAGCGTCGCGCAACCCGAGAGCGACAGCGCCGACGGCCCCTTCGTCGAGCTTCAATCGAATTTCACCTTCGACGTCAATTCGCTCAGGAACCGTAAATCGCAAGGCACGCCCGACCAGCGGCCCCGGCTTCTCGAGGAAGACATCGTATTGGTCATAGCGGCTTTCGTCGGCAATCTCGATGACGTCCCGAAAACCTTCGGTCGTGATCAGCGCCGTTGTCGCCCCTTTCCGCTCAATGATGGCGTTCGTCGCCAAGGTCGTGCCATGGAGCACAACATCAATGTCGGCGAACCCGAGGCCGCTGTTTCCGAGAAGCACCTCAGTGCCCTTGACAACGGCAATCTCCGGTGCCTCAGACGTCGTCAGCAATTTCGTCGTCAACTGCCGCCCGTCTGCCTCCAACACGACATCGGTAAATGTGCCGCCGATGTCGGCGGCAAGACGCACGGGCGGTTTGGCTTCAGGCATTGGACAGACACCTTTCTTGATTTGTTCGGCCGGCAGTATGGAGCGCCCCACAACCTACTCAGACTAGCAACTTTTGCCAGTGATTAATGTCTGCTTTGGCATGCGACGCGGCTTTGTCGTAGGCTGCCACGCAATCGCCACCGGCGCCTGGCGACACGTGGCCAAGGGGCCGATACCGCCAGACGGGCAGACGAGAGGAGCATGCAATGACCCAGGACGCGCTTGGCTGGCGCTGCAAATTCGCCGTCGTTGCGCCATCGACCAACACGATCGTCCAGCCAGACATGGACAATTTGCGCTTGCCCGGTGTCACCAATCACTACGGCCGGATCCATGTGCCGAACATGAAGGTCTCGAATGACGATGAATTCTTGGCGCTGATCGATGCTGTCGCCGCCGAACTCTACAACGCCGTCGACCGCTGCATGACGTGTGAGCCGGACTACCTGATTATGGGGATGTCGGCCCTGATGTTCTGGGATGGTCGCGCGGCGTCGGTGAAGCGCATGCAGGAACTGTCCGATCATTGCGGCCTCAAGGTCTCGGCGGGCTCGTTTGCGTGTGAAGCGGCGTTGAATCTGTATGGGGCCAAAAGAATTGCGGTGATTTCCCCCTATTTTCCGATTTCCGACAAGAACGTGACGCTGTTTTTCCAGGACTGCGGCTTCGAGGTCGCAAAGTTCCGTGGCCTCAAATGTCCCAGCCCCGTTGCCATCGCCCAGGTTCAACCCGAGGAGTTGCGCGGCCACGTGCTGGAAATGGATGACGACACAATCGACGCATTCGTTCAGGTGGGCACGAATCTGTCGATGGTCGAACTCTGCAATGAGATGACCGCCGAACTCGGCAAACCTTTGATTCCCATCAACGCGGCAACCTATTGGCACGCCCTTCGCGCCGTTGGCGTCACGGACCAGGTTGCGGGTCGCGGATCGCTGATGTCCGATCACTAACAACGAACTCGGCCATCACGCTATCGCGGGCACTGACAGTCCTCTGCAATGGATATCAGAAGTGAAATTCCAATGATGACAGGGTCACAAATGGGTAAACGATCGCGGCGGAACCATCCCTTAGCGCAGCCATCGGTAAATGATGAATCCCGTGATTCCGAATAGCACCGCCAATCCGATGAATACCAGTACGGGATCAGCGATCTCAAACACGAAATCTGCATGCGGTTCCGGTAGGAATTGCAGGGTGGACGGTTCCGATGTTGATCCGGGACTCACAACGTTGACCCTCTAGACTGTCGATCCTTAACGCTAGGCGCATGAGGATCACAAACGGCGGGCAACATTCGGGCTCGATACCGCCATATCCGTTCCTTAGGACACCTTAAATCTGAGATGGCGGTGATCGCAATGAAACCGATGCCCGATGCGCCTTCGCTCGATGATCTAAAAAAGACCGTGAGGACAGTGCCATGGAGCTACCTCGCTCATGCCTATCATGGCGCAGGGGACTCGCCGCAGGCGCTCACTGTCTTCATGACCGCTGGACTGCCTGGCGAAGAGCACGCGGCTCCTGTCGATTGGCTTTGGTGATCCCTGACAGGCGGCTTCACCGCATTTCGACACAACCGCGTGACATAGTGAAAATCGCAACCGTTAACCCGGAGTCGGAGTATGGCCGCTGGCTATTCAGAACCAGGTGTGATGATGACGCGTCCTGCCGGTCGGGAGGGACATTGGAATTCCGATGGTGATGACGATGAAATCGTTTGCCCGTTCCCCAGCGTGATCGTCGATGGTGTGGCAGCCGTTCAGACTCTGGCGGAACTCCGCACGGCCTATCCGCATATGACACCGATTATAGTTGGTTCGGTCCATCAAGCCGCCTTGCTCCTCGAGGGAATGGCCTTCCGGCAGTCAGCACCGTCAGATGGCGTGCAAGGGTTCTTCGGCCGAGTCGTCAACCAATTCAGCGCCGCGCGCTACTCGACCGATATTGATCCTCGAACCTACGCCTGTGCACGGTCAAGTGACATTGCAAAAACGCTCGACGCGGCAGAAGCTTTCGGCGTCAAAGATTGGTTGGTTGCCAGACAAGCGGAAAACGAAGCTGCAATTATGGAGTTCGAAGATCCAGATGATCCCGAAGCGGTATGGCCTCCGCGCGGCGACTGGCCCGACGACGTCGTACCGGCTAGCCGCCCGTCGCTCGTCAAGGATCTACGAACGGGAAAGTTTCGTGATAGCGTGATCATTCTTGGCATTGAGACCGAACGGCCAAGTGACATTGCCGCACATCTGCAGTTTGGTGGCTGGAACGCATGCCCGGATCCTCACATTCACGTCGCAATTGCAAGGCGTTGGGGCGCTCAGTTCGGCGCAATCCCCATCGGCACTAGTAACGATATGATCGAGTTTTCCGTCGCCCGACCGGTTACTGACCGAGATACGGCACTCCTGGTTGCGATGGAACACTGTTTGTATTGCAGCGAGTTTGTCGATCAAGGAGGAGGCGGCATTGACGAGCTGGCCGCATCGTTGTTCGGAGCACCAATTTGGTCGTTTTGGTGGGACTAGGGCAGGCGCAATGTCTGTTGTCATGGGGAATTTGAACGAGCGAGTTCCGAACCCTGCGAAACGCCCAACTAAATCGCGATACCAAGACGGGATAGGACATGACCATGCGCCCCGCAGTTCCCATCGAAGAGTCGGTCACACCGGACTACATCGTATGCCTGGAAGATGGCGTGAAGCTCAAGATCTTGGAGCACCACATTCGTCAACTCTACGGCCTCACGCCTGATGCGTATCGCCATCGCTGGGGTCTGCCAGACGACTACCCCATGGTCGCTCCCAAGTATGCAAGAGAGCGTGCCGAATTGGCCAGAAGAATGAACATCACCGAGTAGGCGGCGAGGAGAGCGAAAGCCCGCGACAGATCCACGTGCAGAAGACTGCGGATAGACTACCGAGAAACGGCATCCAAAAGAGCCACCACAGGCCAAGATCAAACC
>JBPCWB010000377.1:0-5754 GCA_051009955.1 Hyphomicrobiaceae bacterium
TGGAGCAGATCCGACAGTTTCTTTCGAGCCCTGGTCCAACAGCCATCTTCGATCTGCCATGGCTGCCCATTTATCTCTGCATTGTCTTTCTGCTGCATCCGATTTTGGGTTGGGTTGGCCTGGCCGGTGGCGTGATCATCGGCATCCTGGTGATCCTGAATGAACTAACGGGTCGCGGACCGATGCGGGATGCGGCAATTCTGGCTGCCAGCCGCAACCGCGAGGCCGGAACGGCGCGGCGCAACGCGGAAGTGATCGCGGCGATGGGTATGCGGCAGGCGTTGCAGAGGCGCTGGTTGTTGCAAAACGACACTTTCCTGGCCAGCCAGGGCCGCGCAGCAGATCGCACGGGCTTCTTCACGACGACGATCAAAGCGCTGCGGTTTGGACTGCAGTCCGCCGTGCTCGGTGTCGGCGCATGGCTGGTCATTCGTCAGGAGATCACGCCCGGTATCATGATTGCCGCCTCAATCATTACGTCACGGGCACTGGCACCAGTGGAACTCGCGGTGTCGCACTGGCGGGGTTTTCTCGGGAGCCGGCAGGCCATGCGGCGTCTGGCCGATGTGCTGGCAGCGGTCGTCCCGACCGAGCCCAATACGCAACTGCCGCTCCCAAAGCGTGAGATCAGCGTCACTGATCTGGCAACGGGACCGATCGGCAGCAAGATCGTGTTGGTTCAGGGCGCAACGTTCACACTCAGGGCCAGAGACGGCCTGGGTATCATTGGACCGTCGGGGGCGGGCAAAACCAGCCTCGTGCGTGGGCTCCTCGGGATCTGGCCATTGTCACGTGGCGCGGTGCGCTTTGATGGCGCCGAACGTGATCAATGGGAGGATGCCCGCAGCGGTCAATTCATTGGTTATCTGCCGCAAACCGCTGAATTGTTTGATGGGACCATCGCGGAGAATATCGCGCGCTTCGCAGCGGACCACAGTTCCGACACCGTTCTTGAAGCAGCACGCCTTGCCGATATTCATGACATGGTAACGTCGTTGCCCAAGGGTTACGACACAACCATCGGTGAGGCGGGCCTAAGCCTGTCGGCGGGCCAGCGCCAACGCATCGGCCTAGCGCGTGCGATCTACGGATCTCCATTCCTCGTCGTACTGGACGAGCCGAACTCAAACCTCGATGCCGAGGGCGAAGACGCCCTGACGCGTGCGATCCTGGAGATGCGCCAAGCCGGGAGCGTCGTCATTGTCATTGCGCACCGACCCAGCGCAATCAAAGCCGTCGATTACCTGCTCTACCTCAAGGACGGCCGTACGCAGCTTTTCGGGCCGAAGCAGGACGTGCTCAAGCAGATCACCTTGGATGCACCGCAGGACAACGTTCTGCACGTCAAGAATGTCGTTGGTCGCTGAAGCGCAACTGGTATTCAACTCATCATTGTAGCCGTGCGAGGACGGCGAATGACGTTGGACGAGGATGCAGGGCTCCGCGCGCAAACAGAGCAGCGCACCGCCCAGCGCTTTTTCTCTCAATCAGTCGATTGGCCAACTCTATGGCCAGCAGCGCATTAATCACGCAGGTATCTGGACCACGTGAACTCTTAAGGATGGTAAGGTTCGTTGTTTCCCGAGTGCTGAAGGACCCTGCCATGCCTCATGTTACTATGCATCCGTCCGTCTGATGATCCCGCCCGGTGCGACGCGGCGGTTCGTATTTGACCATCAGATCATTGCCTGGCGGGTTAGTGCAGATCTCAAATACCAGACTTGTCGAGGTCACTGCTGTGATATTTCTCGTCATCGCGCCTGCCATCTTGATTGTGTCGACCACTGATTTTCTTATATCAAGAACCGGCTCCTGAAGCAGATGCGATGCTAAGTCGTCTGCGCGCCCGTTGCTCTCATGTCAGGGCCGGAGAATCTCAGTTTCGATCACCCGATGCCGCAACTCGTCACCGTCTTCGGCGTGAGGGTCGGGTCAGGTGCCATTTGCCGTTACGCTGCTTCAAATAGAGCCGCCTCCCGTCTGGCGTCCGGCATTTCCATCGTGCACTTCGATCCGATCTGGGTGCGTAGAGATTAAAGCGGCAGATCGCCCCGCCACCCTTCACCATGCACTCTTCCCCGTCCGCGTACCTTCCAAACGAGCATTCCCGAATTGCATGCGCTGACTGAACTGACACGATCAAGAGTATCACTGCGCTCACGGCGCGTATTAGAACTGGCATTGTGCGTCCCCTTTTGGTGTTGCCGCCCCCGGCCCGTGAAGCGTTGGACATCACAATCCGCGCCCATCGGCCCGCTCTCCGGCCGTCCGATCTACGTCACTCACGACTGACAGTAGATCCAGTCCGAAGTCCCCGTCGCGCAAGTGGGCCGACAGCGCCGCCCCACGCCGGACCTGCCGTTCTCGAATGGAATGGTTTCCATCGAAGCCGTTCAGAGGTGTTTGAGGATTGAAGCGCTGATCACTCGATCAGTCAACAGACCTAAGATCAAATCATCAGAATCTAAAAAGAACTCTGTTGGTATTTGCTTCGATTGCTACGTGCCCGTGAGATAACGCAGTAAAACAACCATGTAATGCCACTGCGAGTCAGTGAACGGGCGCTCGGCTGCTCTGCCGGCACCAGGCCATCTGCCCCATTGCTTGTATAAACACAGAGACCATCGACCGATTGCCCCGGCCGGCCAACGATTTGGAGAAGGCCCGACGCGACCCGGCCGCAGGCCCAGCCATGGTGCAGCGCCATCCGCGTCTAGCCCGCAAATGGCGGGTCGACGTCCTCGGGCATTGGACAGAGATAAGGCTCGCGTGCGAGTTTCTCGCGATGGGCGGCCTGCGCCGCGGCCAGTCGATCGGAGTGCTCGAACAGGTCGCGCGCCGTGCCCGCCATGATTTTCGCAGCATGGATCATGCCCTTGTGGGCTGCCGGCATCTTGCCCTGCGCCGTCAATTGCCAGGTGTGGAACGGCGTGCCCACGGCACAAGTCGCAACCCGCGCCTGTACCGTCGGCACGGCCCAGCTCACATCACCAACATCCGTCGAGCCTTCGCCGCCATCCGAGGATCGGTCCAGCGGCGCAATGAAGTCGCACAGCGGCAGATCGGGATCGGCCTGCATGCCAATCCTGCGGAACGTCGTAGCGATATCTTCTGACGTCAGCGTGTCGCGGATCTGATCGGCGAATGCGCGATCGGCCTGATCAAACGGCGGCGCGCCGAGGCGGTCGATGTTGGCTTGCATGACTTCTTCCAGCGGCCGGTTGCCGAGGAGGTTCGAGACGGCGCTATACATTTTCTTCTCGACCCGCGTCTCGGTCATGAGCGCTGCGCCCTCGGCAATCTTCTCCACCCGATCGACCATCGCCCGCAGGCCCGTCAGATTGCGAGCCCGCATCAGCTGCCGCACGGTTGCCCGCGCCTGTACCACGTTCGGCGCCGCACCGCCGGCATCGAGATAGGCATAATGAATGCGGGAGTCGTCGGGCATGTGCTCGCGCATGTAGTTGACGCCGATGTTCATGAGTTCCACCGCGTCGAGGGCGCTGCGGCCCAGCTCGGGCGCGCCGGCGGCATGGGCGGCACGGCCATGGAACGTGAAATCAATCCGCGCATTGGCCAATGAGCGGGCTTCGTTGACACCTGTAAACGTCGCCGGATGCCAGGATATCGCGGCATCGACATCATCGAACAGGCCCGCCCGGACCATGAACGACTTGGCCGCGCCACCTTCCTCCGCCGGACAACCGTAATAGCGCACGCGTCCTTTAAGACCTTGACCGGCGAGGAAATCCTTGATCGCCGAAGCCGCCATCAATGCCGCACTGCCAAGCAAATTATGGCCGCATCCGTGCCCCGGGCCGCCCGCCTCGACCGGGCAAGGCTCTGCGACACCCGACTGCTGACCGAGCCCCGGCAATGCATCGAATTCACCCAGGATCGCGATCACCGGACCGTCCTCCCCGGCTTCCCCGACGACGGCCGTCGGAATGCCGGCCGCCTCCCGCGTAATTCGGAAGCCTTCAGCTTCCAGCATCTTGGCGTGTTCCTCGACCGACCGAACCTCGGCGTAAGCCACTTCAGGCATGTCAAAGACGCGATCCGACAAATCGACATAGGTCTCACGTCGCACGTCGACCAATTCCCAAATTGCATCAATATTGCGTTCACCAGTCACAAACACGCACTCCAATCTCGAAAAATTTCTAAAGCACCAGCAGGCGCCGTCTCGGTCGGTCGACGACCGTCCAATTCATCATCACATCAATCCCGTCAGTCTGAAACAATGTAATGTGCGGGCGTCAAACCACCACGCCGGACGCGTTGGGCAGCACCGTCCGGAGTTTCCAGGAGATCCGCCGCCGCCAATGCCGCCTTTCGATCCACAGGCAGCGGTGCATTCGCGTCGCCCGCAGGCATGACATCAGCAAAATAGTACGCAATCTTTTGCGCTCTGGCCGACTTTTTGGTTTCGCGATCCGGATCGATATCGCGCTGATTGATCCCTTTCGGCGTAACGCAGACACCATCGATCATCTCAAGATCCAACCACCATTTCTTGTCGGGGTTACGTTTGCCGTGCCCAAGTGCATCGTCGAGCTTGACTGCTATCGGCACGATCGCCGGCTTGGCCCACATCGCGTTGACGCCCATCCAACTGGCCATGCGCGTCAACAGGGGACCGTCGGCAGAGATGACCTTGTTGAGCGGGCAGGTCTTCATGCACCGCCCGCAGGCCGAGCCCTTGGAATTCGTCAGACGATAACGCGCACAGCGCTCAACATCCGGCTTCCACATTTCGTAACCATTGAACATCACCTTGTCACCCCACGAGATGGCGTCGCAGGGGCACTCGCGCGCGCACTTCAGACAGTGATTGCAGAAATACTGCAGGCCGAAATCGATCGGCTGGTCGACCTCCATCGGCAGGTCGGTGGTCAGAACAACGGACTTGAAGCGTGGTCCAACGAACGGGTTGAGCACCAGTTCGCCAATGCGGCTCAATTCGCCGAGGCCGGCCCACAGAACCAATGGAATGTGCAGGACATCGCTATCGGAGTTGGTTTGCGGGCGCGATGAAACCCCCTTGCCGCGCAGCATCTCGGCCATTACGCCGGCAATGGCCGCGCCGCGCATGTAGGCCCGCATCGATTGCGCACCGGATATCCAGTCATCGCCGCTGGCACCCTCCATGGTTTCAAATTCCTGGTCGATCAGCATGACGACGGCGTACTTGTGATAGGGCGCAATCACCGCCCCGTCCTCACGATGCGAAAACCAGGCATACGACGGGATTTCGCAAATGCCCGTCAGGTCGGCGCCGAGCATGTAAGCCAGCGACTTGATCGCCCGCGCATTCGCTTTTGGATCGCTCAGCCCAGGTGCAACACGATCCGCAGTCTGGCCATCCTGCAGCGGCACCATATTGCGGATGAGCGGCGTCATCCCCATTGCGAAGGGCTGTTTCGTGGCAAACCGCTGGCGCTCTTTTTGAGACTTCTCGCCAAGATCACCAGCTGCCGCCCGAGCGAAGAAGGCCGCCCGCTTCGGCACGCGCGGCACCTCGTCATCCAGGATCAGTGTGGTTGGGCGCGGCACGCGTTTGACCTGCTCCATGGGATAACGACTGAGGTGCGTCGCGCGCTTCTCCCGGCGGCGGCGCTCACGTCCCGACTCCGCACCATTGATACCGAGCCAGTAATGCAGACCGTTGACACCATCAGCGTCCTCCGCGAGTGGCGCATCCTCGTCCAGCGCATATTCGGTTGTAACGGCTGCCAGTGAATATCGTTGCTC
>JBPCWB010000378.1:0-7242 GCA_051009955.1 Hyphomicrobiaceae bacterium
GTAGCGGCGACCTTTAAAGTCATGGCCGACCTGCGGGTGTGGGCAAAGCGACGGACGCCGCGCTGATGTCGTCTGCGTCTGATCAAAGTGATCGTGCGGCCCATCCGCTCCGGATGTGGCGACATTGGCTCCGATAGTCGGGTCTCAACGGTGAGGATTGTCCGCATTTTCCGGTTGCGGAGCGCAGCCAATGATCCCGCCTGGTCGGTTCAGCATTGCTAGCTTCATTGATTGTCGCGGGCTTCAACGGCGATCTGGCGGTTTTTCCTTGCCATTGAGTAGTCCGGGTCTAACTCGATCGCCCTGTCAAAGTCGGTTATCGCGCTGGTATAGTCGCCGTTACTAAGATGGGCGGTTCCGCGCGTATTGTAAGCCTGCGCATACGTCGGATCCAACTCAATCGCTGTGTCGCAATCGCCTATTGCGCGAACATGGTCACCAACCTCGTTACACGCGGCGGCACGCGTATTGTAAGACAACGCATTGTTCGGATCTAACGCGATGGCCTTATTGCAGTCGGCGATCGCACCACTATAGTTCCCGGTCTCGTAGTGAACAGCGGCACGAGCACCGTAAGCCGCCGCAAAACTCGGAGCTAACTCAATCGCTTTGTCGCAGTCGGCCATCGCGCGATCAAAGTTGCCACTTCTTCTATGCAACTCACCGCGATTGTTATAGGCAATGGCATAAGCTGGGTTTAATTCTATCGCTCGGCTGAAGCGGGCAATAGCGAGTTCAATCTCGCCGTTGCTGTAGTGTAGATAACCGCTTTCGAATGCATGCAAAGCTCGCTGGTGCAATTCGGTCGAGTCAGGCTCACACAACCCGAATTGCTCCAGCGATTGCATCAAACGCTTACGGTCAGTTACCGGGTAGCACTGAAACTGGCCGAATCCGATGGGTAAGTCGCTAACGTCGAAGTCTTCTAAACGCGTTGTAATCAGCTTTTCTTGCTGCTTTGCGCGTGACGCTTCATCGACCACGAAATCAGAAATCGCCGATGACGATGACCAAATCACGATGACGACTTTGCTCGCGTCAAGTGCTGCCATGATCGCTTTGGTGAAGCTTTGGCCACCGACAATATCGTAGTCGTACCATACGCTGAAGCCGGCTGAGTTCAAATCCGTAGCAAGCGCGTCAGCGATAGCCTTGTCGAACTTGGAATAAGAGATAAAGACGTCTGTCATGAGCGGCCGCGCCAAAGTTGCCTATGCGCAATTTAGCGGGCTGTGGGCCGTTGGCAAGAAGGCGCGATACCAAGCGCAAACATCGCGCTGCTTGGCCCATTTTGTGAGACGTCAGTGCCAATCTCCCTTCTCGATCAAGCACCCAACCGCAAGGCTACACGCCAAGCGGTTCTGCAACAGCTACGACGCAGTACTGATCGGGACTTCGATAGTCCCGACCTCTCGCCGATACTCCTATTGATCAAACACACCAAAGCATGACGACGTCCCCTCCTGGCCCTTGAATGACGCGGAACTTGCCCCTGCTGATAGGCGATATCGGCTGTCAGGAGTCGTTTGGTCCTACTCGACTCGCGCCAAGCGCTTTCGGATCTGACCCGAATTAAAGCATGTCGCCTTCGATAGAGCCGGGCGGGCGACACACTTAGGCCGCCTGCTTGCGACACCTCATCCGACAGCGTTCTTTGCGAAGTCAGGTTTTAGGCCAGCCCCTTTGGGGCCAGATCGCCGATTGAGGCTTCTGCGTTCTTGCTTCTGCGCCGGCGCTCGGTTTTTGCAGTCGGTGGCAACGGCGTATCAAATTGGTAGTCTGGATCGGCCTGTTGGCGTTGCCACGTATCCAGCATCTCACGCCACGCCCCGACCAATGTCCGCGGTTCAGGCATGTCATCCTTCACTTCGCGGTGCAGTTTCCCGAGGTTGTAGCAGGGAACGCCAGCATACATGTGATGTTCAATGTGCCAATTCATGTGCCAATAAAGAAACGCGACAAATGGATGGAGTTTCATCGACCGCACGCTTTTACGGAAGTCGGATGTATTTTCACGAAGGCCACAATGTTGGGGCAGTGAAACAAAATAACTCAGCCAATTGGCAATGAAACTGAAGAACGTAAAGATCAGCGGTAACACCCAGAAGCCAGTCAAGATGGCGATCACAATAATCGCACCGTGAAAGGTCAACTGCAGGCGGGACCACCACATTGACTTTCGATGTTCGTCGGGTTGGTCGGCATGAAGCGCCTTCAGCCACTCGTTAGATGGAATCGCGTCAGTGCCGACCTTGCCAAACGCGTCCAAAATCGTGACCCAGATCGACGAGATGAGCCCGCCCTTGCCAAAGGTTCGCCCCGGCAGGGTGAACAAATTCACCGTGAACAGTTGAAGAAGAAACGTCTTTCCAACCATGGGATGGAGCGGAAGCAAAACCTCACGATCCCCCTCAGGATGTAATGTGTAGCGATGGTGATATGTATGACTGCTGGCGTAGTCAAACGGGTTCCACCAACTGAGAAGGCTAAACAAATACAAAAAGAACCTGTTCAGCCAAGCGGTCCGAAACACGGTTCCGTGAGCCAATTCGTGCGTCGCCGTTCCGCGGAAAAACGTACCCACTGTACCGTGCGCAAAAAGCGCCGCGAAAAACGCCGGCCAGATTGCTTCGGTCCAAAAATAGAAAACCAAGGTGCCGGTCAGAAGGAAAAGGGAAAAATGACCACCGGTCTGAATCCAGCCACTCAAGTCGCTACGCCGCGACAGTTCGCGAAATCTCTCAGGATCCATCGGCGAGCGGTACCAGTGGATCTGCAATGTATCGCGGATCTCGGACAGGGGTGGGCGTCTCATGGCACTCGTTGCCTATAGGTGCGGTGTTGGTACGATTGCATTTGGGTCCGGTCATTCCAAGACTATTTTCCTGCTCAGCGCGCAAGTCAAATTGGATATGCCTCCGGACGAGTCCCGCAGACCTGGCGCGTGTTCCACAATCGCACCTTCGTCAGAAACAGGTCAGGACGCCTCGGGCCGGCGCTGCAAGGCGTAATTGCCTGCATCGATCGGCGTGTGAAACTTGTTCCGCTCAGCCGGTCATAGACGTGGGACATCACCTTTTCAGGCGGCGGTCGGACCGGTAGAGTGACACATGCCATCAAAAAAAGATCAGATTCGCGCATTGCTTAAGGCCATTGAAACTGGCGATGCGGCGGCCGTTGCCGTTGTCAACGAAGAGAAGTACGTTCAGCACAATCCTCACACGCACGAGGGTAGCGAAGGCTTGGCTGCGCTATTCGGGCGCCTCTCCAAAACTTCGCCCCGCGTCAACATTGTGCGCGCCTTTGAAGATGGCGACTTCGTTTTTGCCCATACGGAGTACGACTTCTCCAGCTCAAAGATCGGCTTTGAAGTGTTCCGTTTCGAGCAGGGCCAGGCCGTCGAGCATTGGGACAACATCCAACCAAGACAGGGACCCAATCCGTCGGGACACAGCATGGTCGATGGACCGACGGAGGCCACTGACTTTGAGCTGACAGAATCCAACCGGGAATTCGTGCGCTCGTACATTGCTGACGTTCATATCAATCAGCGTTTCGAAGAACTGGAACAGTACGTCGATACCAAGCGCTTCATCCAGCACAATCCGCAACTCTCGGACGGACTGCCGGCGCTGCGTTCCGCGCTGAGCGCACCATTCGGTGACGGTACCAACCTGCAATACGAGAGAACTCATCGGGTTCTTGCGGAGGGCAACTTCGTGCTGTCTGTCAGCGAGGGATTTCGCGCAGGCATTCACTCTGCCTTCTATGACCTCTTCCGCGTTGCAAACGGCAAGCTTGTGGAACAATGGGATCCGATTGAAACGGTGCCGCCGCGGACCGAGTGGAAGAACGACAACGGAAAATTTTAGGATTTGCCCAGGGGCGGGTGGTCGATTCCAATGCGGCGGCTGATGACCTCAATTGGAACGGCTCAAATTCAGCAAGCGACGACCGCTACGTTGAGCGAACCCGGCGCTCTCCACTCGCGCCGGGCCACTCCGAATCATGCCCTTGGGCCGTCATTGAGTCGAAGCACGGTGAGCCCGTACTCATGGTCCGTACCGAGCGTGTTAGCGCTTGGTTGACGTCAGACGATCTGTACCAAGGCAGGACGACTGGCCAGGACGACTGGCCAGAACAATTGTCCCGTCGCAAGCAGGTCGGCCGCGGCCGCCACAACGTGGATGCGCGCATCTCCTACGCGGCAAGCAATCTCTCAATCGGAACCCGTGCAACGTCGCTTGACGGTCGCGACAGATAGAACTCCGCGAGATACTGTCCCTCGTCCTCTTTCCCTTCGGTGTCGATGCCCCGCCCTTTCAGCTGGTCAAGCACCTGTTCCTGTTCTTCCTGGGACGCAAAGTTGCGCTGGACGAATGTCTGGCCTTTCAGTTTCTCCGTGACATAGCCATGATCAGACAAACTCTCTGCGATCTGCTCGAAGGGAAACAGACGAAGCACGAAATTGGCG
Organism: Hyphomicrobiaceae bacterium; assembly: GCA_051009955.1. GTDB lineage: Bacteria > Pseudomonadota > Alphaproteobacteria > Rhizobiales > Hyphomicrobiaceae > Tectiglobus. The sequence continues at coordinate 4,475 of JBPCWB010000378.1, forward strand.
AGCCAAGGCCGGCGGCCGCGCGAAACAGCTGGAAGGAGTTTCTCAAACGTCTTCTCGGTGACATAGCCAACACATCCCGTTGACATCACGAGATTCACGGACGCCAATTCCTTCGCGGACGCTGCCGGTAGCGGTTCAGTCTCGAGATTGACCGAGAGCCCATCGGTCAGCAGGCCGACTTCCGTGCCAAAGGCGACGGCATTCTCGGCCACATCAAGACCGAACACTTCGACATCTTCAGCCAGATCAAGTTCACCGAAAAACTCTCGATCATTCTCAATGATGTCTTCCGGGGCAACGTCCCGTAAGAGTTTTTGCCCCCAATGGGCATAGAGTTCCGACAGGGTCAGATCATATTTGATCAGTGCGGCGTTGACGCCGTATGAAGAGCCGACATCAAGCAGATGAACCGGCTCATCTGACGATTTCTGAAGATGCCTGATCAGCCGCTGGATGATGGGTTTTGCGGCGCCTGGTATTTCATACTCGAGCTTTCTGAGCTCACGAAAGTAGGCCCGCGGGTCTGGTTGATCATAGATGCTGTCCATGTTGGCTTTGGCTTCGTTGATCTCATCAAACGCGACTTCCTCAACCATTCGACTTCTCCGCATCAAAACTGCTGGCGCAATCGTGCCGTAGTCCACATGACGTTCGGTCACTTGCCGCCAGAGATCCAATAGACACAACGACTGAACGGCTTCGCTGCGCGCGTTTGCGGCACGAGCTTGGGGTCAGTATGTGTTCTGGATAACTACCTCATAGCACGTGTCGCGCCGGGTTCAAAATTTCGACATTGGCCCATCGCGACATCGCGACTGCAGGAACGGCCCTAGCCGGACGTCGTTGCCAGTGACGATCGCTGCAGCCAAATGGCCAGGACGACGAGTGAAATCGTAATGACATGGAAAACCACGAGGCCGTCCAGGTAGCTGATCTCCTCAGGCGACCGTGCAAATTCCTTAGGAACATCAATGATCCAAGCGCGGAATACGGTATAGAGCAGGATCTGGCTTACCGCTGCGGCGAAAAACGCAAAGTAGCCGGTTCGCCATCCCAGAACCAATCCTATCGCGACAGTCACATCCAATATCAGGTAGACGACGTCGAGAACCTGCCATTTGAGTGGCGCGCGCGCCCAATCAAAGCCGCTGACACCCGCCATATTTAAGACGTGCACTACTGCGCCGTAGGCGTAAAAGGCGGCGACAACCCACAAAATTGCTTTTGCGATCATGGTCTTTCGTTAGATGGTGCTTGATATGCCGGTGCGAGGCCAAAGGCATCATTGCACAGCCGACCCGATGCGCCAATTGGAGCGAATTGAGGCCGGCGAGAGCCTCCGCAACGCGCGGATTTCTGCAGCCGGCCAATAGCTTCCGAAGGACGACTGCGCGCTTTGGAAGGCCTTGCGGACGCGCACATTGACGTGCGGCGAGCCGTTCTCAGAACCAGGGCCAATGCCGACGCTGAGTGATCGGCATGACATCATCCGGACGACGTGCGCGGCGACGCGGACTAGGACACTTTCTGCACATCGGGAACGTATGGCTTGGATGTGAAGTGTTCCTTTTCTCCGCTCGCGAACCTGAGACCCGCTTCCTTGATCGCTCCATCGTCAACTTTGTCGAGTGGAACGAAGTATCGGTCATCATCCTTTTTGAAGGTGTCGTTGCTCACGGCATTGTAGCAGCAAAGGAACGTCCAACGACGATTGTCCGACCGGTTCTGATCTGACCGATGCAGCGTATTGGAATGAAAGACCACGGCGTCGCCCGGCTCCAGCACACAATCGACAACCTCATGCTTCGCCAGGATATGCGGCAGGCGTTCAGGATCGGCCGAGTTCTGTTCCGGAGTCACCTGCACGTGATCGAGGCGGCCCAGCTTGTGGGAACCCTTTACGAGCTTGAGGCAGCCGTTTTCAGCGTCGGTTCGGTCAAGCGCAATCATGAAGCTCAGCATCTTGGGTTCCAAGCAGCCGTTGTAGTACCAGTATCCGTAGTCCTGATGCCATTCCCACGCGCCACCAACACGCGGATCCTTGGCCGTCAGCTTGGACTGAAAATGATAGACCGGTTCGCCAATGAGTGCTTCTGCAGCATCAACGACACGCGCGCATCGAGCGGCCAATCCATAGACGCTGTCGCCCGCCCGGTTCCACAGTGAGATGCGGGTTGCCCCACCTTCCTGGTCGGAGCGTAATAGCGAATGCTGTTGAATCGCCGGATCCTCTTCCATGGCACGGCGTAAAAGGCCGATTTCCTCCTGGTCGAACAGCGATCTTAGGAACACAAAGCCGTCATCGTGATAGGAGGCAATCTCCGGCGAGCTCAGTTTCGACACCATGCCGCTTCCTCCTCTGACGTCGTGCGATGACCAGAACCTAGCACACCCCAAATTGATCAAGAAGGCTCGTTGAACTCATCCTCTCATTCCTGAACCATCTGTTCAGATATCGCGACACACCCAGCGCCTCGGCTCTTTGAGCGCCTGCCGACGCCAAGATCGCTGGGGCCTGAACTGGAAGATCCGTCCGATGAGACGTGCCGTCCTCTGCAAGATCACGGTCCAACCGTATTCCTTGATATCCTCGTGGACGGTCGGATGGCGAGGACGACGTTTTGTACTATCACGCCATGGAACCGCACCTAATCCTTCACAGTATGGACCGAACCGTCCGCCGAGCCTCGCCTTGGCCGCGTACCTTTCAACGATCCAAAAAAACTATTGGTTGGCAACGTCTATGCCAGTCGCTGAACCCGATGGGC
>JBPCWB010000379.1:0-16979 GCA_051009955.1 Hyphomicrobiaceae bacterium
CCATTGCTCTCGCAACCGGAATGACCGTTGGTCTGTCAGGTCTGCACGCAAAAACGCTAAAGTGGGCGCGGCAAGGAGATAGTCTCACGCTTGACCCGCATGCGCAGAACGAAGGGCCAACACATGCTCTCGCTCATCAGATCTATGAGGGTCTGCTGCAGCGCGACATGAGCGGCAAGATCATTCCATCCCTGGCTGAGTCCTGGAAGCCGACATCGGATCCGACGGTATGGGAATTCAAGCTGCGCAAGGGCGTAAGTTTCCACGATGGCAGCGCCTTTACCGCAGACGATGTCGTCTTTTCATTCAAACGCGCCATGCGCCCGACGTCGGCCATGAAGGAACTGCTGTCGTCGGTGACCGACGTCATCAAGGTCGACGATCACACCGTTCATTTGAAGACGAAAGGGGCGAATCCGCTTCTGCCCAACAACCTGACCAATCTGTTCGTTATGGACCAGGACTGGGCCAAAAAACACCAGGTTGAAGAGCCGCAGGATTTCGCAAACGGCGGCAAGAATTATGCCGTGAGCAATACCAACGGTACGGGCGCCTTCATGCTCGTCAGCCGCGCACCCGATGCCAAGACCGTGCTCAAGGCCAACCCGAAGTATTGGGGCAAGGGAAAATTCCCGCTCGAAGTGAGCGAGATCATCTACACGCCGATCAAGTCTGCAGCGACACGCGTTGCCGCGCTGCTCACCGGCGAAGTGGACCTGATCCAGGACGTGCCGGTACAGGACCTGCGGCGCGTGGCTGGCGATGCCAAACTGAAAGTCGTGACGGCGCCTCAGAACAGGACCATCTTTTTCGGCATGAATGTCGGCGACAAGGACCTCAAGACGGATAACGTCGAGGGCAAGAATCCGCTAGGCGATGTGCGAGTGCGCCAAGCGATCAATATTGCCATCAATCGTGATGCGATCAAACAGATCGTGATGCGCGGACAGTCACAGCCGACCGGCGTGATCATGCCGCCATTCGTCAACGGCTGGACCGAGGCTCTCGACGAGTATCCGAAGTCTGACGTCGCCCAGGCCAAGGCGCTGATGAAAGAAGCCGGCTACGACAACGGCTTTGCGATCACGCTGAACTGCCCGAATGATCGCTACATCAATGATGAAGCAATCTGTCAGGCCGCCACCGGCATGCTCGGCAAAATCGGCATCAAGGTGACCTTGGACTCCAAGCCGAAGGCGCAGCACTTCCCGCTCATCAAGAAAAAAGAGACTGACTTCTACATGCTGGGCTGGGGCGTGCCGACCTTCGACTCCGAGTACATCTTCAACTTCCTCGTTCACACGACGACCGACAAGTTCGGCTCGTGGAACGGAACGAGGTACACGAACCCCGACCTCGACAAGACCATCAAGGCGCTCGCCTCCGAAACCGACGCGGCAAAGCGCAACGGGATGATTGCCGAGATCTGGAAGACTGTCCAAAAGGAACAGCTCTACGCGGCCATTCACCATCAGGTCTTGAACTGGGGCATGAAGAAGCCCATCGACTTCCCGGTCCAACCGGAAGACCAGCCGCACTTCAAGTTCCTTAAGTTCGCGAAATAGCACGTTCGTGCGGTTCCGGCCGGCTGCCTCGTGGCGGTCGGCCGGGACAGTTTTCCGCCAGTTGCCACCACCTCGCCGGCCGCGGCGGTTAGCCCGCCTCGCACACAACATCCAAGGCTTTTATGCTCGCTTATATCCTGCGGCGTTTCCTTCAATCGATCCTGGTGCTTCTTGCCGTTGGGCTGGTTGCCTTCACGATGTTCCGTTTCGTGGGCGACCCGGTCGAAAACATGCTTGGCCAGGAATCGACGCTGTCGGACCGCCAGGAACTGCTTGAACGTCTAGGACTGAACGATCCCATTTATGTCCAATACGCGCGCTTCATCGGCAACGCCGCCCGTGGGGAGTTCGGGGTGTCATACCGGCAGGGCCGGCCGGTTACGACGGTCATTGCCGAACGGGCGCCCGCGACGCTGGAATTGGCGCTCGTGTCCGGCCTGATGGCATTTATCGGCGGCGTCGGGCTGGGTGTCTATACAGCCCTGCGCCGCGACGGCATGTTGTCGAACGCCGTCATGACTGCGTCGCTGATAGGTGTTTCACTGCCAACCTTCTTAATCGGCATCCTGCTGATTTGGGTGTTCGCGGTCGAACTCAATTGGTTGCCGTCGTTTGGGCGCGGTGAGGTTGTCGATCTTGGATGGTGGAACACCGGCTTCCTCACGATCAGCGGCCTCAAATCGCTGGTCCTGCCGGCCATCACACTTGGCCTCTACCAGCTGACGCTGATCATGCGCCTGGTGCGCGCGGAGATGCTGGAGGTGCTACGCACCGACTACATCAAATTCGCCGAGGCGAGAGGGATCAGCGATCGCTCGATTCATTTCCGTCATGCCCTCAAGAATACGCTCGTGCCTGTCATCACCATCACCGGATTGCAGCTCGGCTCGATTATCGCATTCGCAATTATCACCGAAACCGTCTTCCAATGGCCAGGCGTCGGCTTGCTGTTCATCGACGCTATCCAATTCGTCGACGTTCCGGTCATGGCAGCCTATTTGCTGCTAATCTCCCTCGTGTTCGTCACGATCAATCTGATTGTCGACATCCTCTATTACTGGGTTGATCCGCGCATCCGCGACGCAAGGACCTAGAAGACAGCATGGCCGATCACTCGCAGAATGCCGATAGCGGAGGCGACAGCCACAAGGGTGGCCGGAATGGGTTCGCACTCATGGTCCGTGAGGCCTTGAGCAGCGATCTCGCCTATTCGTTTGCGCATTCGCCGGTCGCGATTGTGGCGACGATTGTTGTCACCGTGATCATGCTGGCATCGATCTTCGCCCCCTGGGTGGCCCCCTATGACCCCTTCAATCCTGCGACGCTCAACCTGATGGATGGGTTCTCGCGCCCCATGGTTCCCAACCAGTTCAGCGGCAACCTCTATTGGCTGGGAACCGACGACCAGGGCCGCGATGTCTTCTCTGCCATTCTCTACGGATCACGCATTTCGCTGTTTGTTGGAATATCGGCCGTCCTGTTTTCAGCCGTTCTCGGCGTTGGTCTGGGCCTCCTGTCGGGCTATCGCGGCGGCTGGGTCGATGCCGCAATCATGCGCGTCGCCGACGTGCAGCTGTCGTTCCCGTCCATTCTTATTGCGCTCCTGATCTATGGTGTTGCCCGTGGTTTTATTCCTCCGACGGCGCGCGAGGCCGCGGCCATGTGGGTCTTAATTCTCGCGATCGGACTGTCAGAATGGGTGCAGTACGCCCGTGCGGTGCGCGGTGTCGTTCTCGTCGAAAAGGAAAAGGAATACGTCCAGGCCGCGCGCCTGATCGGTGTCCGCCCGATGCGGATTATGGCTGCCCATATTCTGCCCAACGCGATTGGACCAATCCTGGTGATCGCAACCATTGGCCTGGCCTTGGCGATCATCGCAGAGGCGACACTGTCATTTCTCGGTGTTGGTGTTCCGCCGACGCAGCCGTCTCTCGGGACCCTCATTCGGATCGGCCAGGGCTTCCTGTTCTCGGGCGAGTGGTGGATCCTGCTGTTTCCAGCAATGACGCTGCTGGCGCTCGCCTTGTCGGTCAACCTGCTTGGTGACTGGCTTCGCGATGCCTTGAACCCGAGGTTGCGATGAACGAGCAAACTCGGTCAGGGCAAAATGGTGATGTCCTGCTTTCGGTCCGCAACCTACACATCGGCTTTCCCACACGACGCGGCGAGCTGGCCGCGATCGACGGGATCTCCTTCGATGTCCATCGCGGCGAAGTGCTCGGCGTTGTCGGTGAGTCCGGGGCTGGGAAATCCCTCACCGGACAGGCCGTTATTGGCCTGCTGCAGCCACCCGGGCGCATCACCGAGGGCGAAATTCACCTTGGCGATCAGCGGATCGACGAATTGTCGAAAGCAGACTTCAAGCGCATTCGTGGCGCCCGTATCGGCATGGTCTTCCAGGATCCTCTGACGTCGCTCAATCCGTTGTTCACGATCGGCGAGCAGATCATCGAAACCATTCGCATGCACATCGACATCGATGACACAGCAGCGGCTGACCGCGCCGTCGCCTTGCTGCGCGAAGTCGGACTGCCGGCAGCGCGCGAACGGTTGGCGGCCTATCCGCATCAATTGTCAGGCGGCATGCGCCAACGCGTCGTCATCGCCTTGGCATTGTGCGCTGATCCCGACCTTGTCATCGCCGATGAACCTACGACCGCCCTCGATGTCTCGGTGCAGGCCCAGGTCATCGGCGTACTGAAGCGGGCTTGTGCCGAGCGCGGTGCCGCTGTTGTGCTGATCACGCACGACATGGGTGTCATCGCGGAGATGGCAGATCGGATCGCTGTCATGTACGCCGGCCGTATTGTCGAGGTCGGACCGGTGGCGGATGTCGTCCATCGCCCCAAGCACCCCTACACGCGCGGACTCATGGGAACCATCCCGAGGCTGCACGACGATGCCGAGTCACTCGTTCAGATTCCGGGATCGATGCCGCGCCTGGCAGCAATGCCAGAGGGCTGCCGATTTCATCCGCGCTGCAATGACTGCTTCGATCGCTGCCGCATTGAGCGCCCCAGTTTGTTCGCCGTGAATGGCAGTGAGGCGGCGTGCTGGCTTTGGGATCAGGACAACCTGGAACGGCAAGATCGGCGGCAGGGGGTTGATGCCGATGACTAGCCCTCTCGTTGTCGTTGACAAGCTCCATCGAGAATTCGATGTCTCTAAGCCCTGGCTCAACCGGGTGCTTGAGGGAGAACCAAAGCAATCGCTCAAGGCCGTCACCGATGTATCTTTCGCAATCGAGCGCGGCAAGACCTTCGGACTGGTTGGCGAATCCGGATGCGGAAAATCGACCGTCGCACGCCTCGTCGTCGGCCTGACAGAGCCGACATCGGGCTCCGTCTCGTTTGAGAATGTGAGAGTAGGCGCGTCGGGTTGGCCGGCACACCGCCGCCGCGTGCAGATGGTTTTTCAGGACCCTTACGCGAGCCTCAATCCGCGATGGCGCGTGGCGTGGATTGTTGCTGAGCCGATCCAGACATTCAATCTTGCTGCGACACGTGAGGCGACGATCGCCCGCGTAAGCGAACTCTTGACCCTAGTCGGTCTCGATCCCCGCGATGCCGAAAAGTATCCGCACGAGTTCTCCGGCGGTCAACGACAACGTATCGCGATCGCCCGCGCTTTGGCGTGTGAACCCGACTTCATCGTGTGTGACGAGCCGACGTCTGCCCTGGACGTGTCAGTGCAGGCGCAGGTGCTCAATCTGATGCGGGAATTGCAGGCCAAACTCGGCCTAACCTATCTGCTCATCAGCCACGACCTTGCCGTGGTCCGACATATGTCGGACTCGATTGGTGTGATGTACCTCGGGCGGCTCGTCGAAATCGCCGAGAAAAAGCAGATTTTTGAGGCCCCACAGCATCCATACACACAGATGCTGCTGGCGTCGGTTCCGGACATTGACGCCCTCGACGGTCGAGCGGTCGCCGAAACGGACGCAACACTGTCGGCCGAAATCCCAAGTCCGATCGATCCGCCGCCGGGTTGTGCGTTTCACCCCCGGTGTCCCAAGAGATTTGCCCCCTGTGACCAAGAACGCCCGAAGCTGGTTCAAGTTGGAACGTCAAGCGTTGCCTGCCATGCCGTCAATGCATCCAGCAATGCTGCGCCCGAGACCGCTCGGGCGATCGGCGAACAGACTGGCGCCGTGTCAGGTCGGTAGCCCCATCTCCTTCGCAATGGTGAGCTTGTTGATCTCCGAGGTTCCCTCGTAAACCGTCATCGACCGGGCGAGACGGAAGATCTTCTCAATCGGCAGTGTCTTGTTCAGGCCGTGCCCGCCATGAATCTGCATGGCGCGGTCAGCCGTGCGCAGCAGCGTCTCCGTGGCGAGCACCTTCGCCATCGACGACTCCTTGCGAACCCGCGCGCCGCTATCCTTCTTCTCGGCCGCGGCCAATGCGGCGTGCTTTGCGGCAAAGATCTCGGTTTCGGAGTCAACCAGCATTCCTTGAACGTATTGCCGCGAGGCGATGGGCTGACCGAACGTGGAGCGCTGCTTGGCGTAGGCTGTCGCGAGATCAAGCATATAGGCGGCGAGTCCCAGGCACTGACCGCACATGTCGATGCGTTCGCCGACAAGCCAGGACATCAACAGCGGCAGGCCCTCGTCGACCACGCCGATGACGTTATCTGCCGGAACACGAACCTGGTCGAATTCGATCTCGGCCCAGTCGCCGGAGTTGACCATCGTGCGGACCATCTGGCGATGAACGCCGGGACGATCGAAGTCAATGGCAAACAGGGTGAGGCCGTAGCCGCTGCGTTGCGCCTCGCTGGTTCGCGCCATGACTTGCGCGAAGTCACCGTAGGGTCCGTTGCCGATGTAGACCTTTCTGCCCGAGATCAGCCAGTCATCGCCGTCGCGCGTCGCGGTGGCCTCGATGCCCTGAGCATCCGAGCCGGCACCATATTCGGTCAACGCGAGACATGTGGTCTTGTCGCCGGCGACAACCGGCGCGAGATAGCGGTCGCGCACCGCGTCCTGCACCTGTAGCAGCATCACGTTCGGACCCCGCGAGGTCATGTTGACCACGTACTGATTGAGGCCGAGGCCGTGACGGAAAATCGCCTCGCGAAGATGAAAGACGTCAACGTGGGAGATCCCCAACCCGCCGGCCTCCGGCGGCAGATGGGCTGACAGAAAGCCGGCCTGTGCCGAGGCCTTGAAGATGCGGTTCCGTGCGGCAAGAATTTCCGGAAGCTTGCGGCCGCTGGCGTCGAGCCCGTCCGGGTTGGCTGCGTAGATCTGTGTCAGGCGCTCTTCTTCCGGCGTCACGACATCGCGGATGAATGGCTCGACCTGGTCGAGCAGCTTCCGACCGGCGCGTGTTGGTTCAAAGGACATCGTCGTCCGCCTTGTGCCAGTTCCAGCAAATTGGGGGCCTGATCGGTCGCGCGAGCCTTAGCCGATCCGGCCAAGCATGCCGCCGTCGACAGGCAGAATGACTGACGTGATGAACCGTGCTTCGTCCGACGCCAGGAACAGGGCGGCATTGGCGACGTCCCACGCTGTGCCCATTTTTTGGCCGAGCGGCACCTGGGCATCGCGCTCTGCCCGAATGACACTGGCGTCGACATTACGCTCGCGGGAGCGCCGGACGATCGCCATCGGCGTATCCATCAGCCCGGGTAGAATGACGTTGGCCCGGATGCCGAACTCGGCATTTTCCATTGCGATGTGGTGGGTCAGCGTGTTCACGGCGCCTTTGCTGGTCTTGTAGGTCACGGTCTGGCGGGCACACAGCGATGATGTCGACGAGATATTGAGGATCACGCCCGCGCGCTGCTCACGCATGACGGGCAGAACGTGCTTGCACGTCATGAACATGCCCTTGAGATTCATTGCCATGAGCTCATCCCAGACGTCGGCGTCCATCTCGGTCGTCGGCTGATCACCGCGCGAGCGCCCGACGTTGTTGTGCAGGATGTCAATGCGTCCGTGGCGGTCATTCGCTGTACTTGCGATGGCCGCACACTGTGCCTCATCGGTGATGTCCGCTGCAAAGGCCGAGGCGCGGCCACCCGCATCGGTTATCAGCTTGACGGTTTCCTCGGCCAGGTCCAGATCCCGGTCGACGACCACGACCTGCGCGCCTTCCTGGGCAAACCGCAGGCAGGTGGCGCGCCCGTTGCCAATCGTTTCGCCCGGCTGCTGTCCGCCGCCGACGACGACAGCAATCTTGTCCTCGAGACGCATCTCCTGGTCCTCCGCTTTCGTTTGTGATGGTTCGCCGAAACCTAAGCGAGTGCAGCGGCCGTCGCCAAACGACTGACGCCATGCATCACGACCATGATCGGCGTTTGCTTTGCGCGGCTGAACCTGCCGTTTAGTCTGCCAGGAATCCAATGCCAATTGCAGGAGAGCGCGATGCCCGCATGGACAAAGGAATTGCTTCCGAAGCCAACGCGTGACCTCGAACGCGCCCGTGCCGACATTGACCAGTGGGGCTATTGTCTGCTGCAGGATGCGCTCGAAGAGCCGTTGTTGTCGCGATGCCGCAAGCGGTTGGAAGAGCAGGCGGCTGCCGAAAAACAGCGCGGCCTTGCTTTTGAAGACGGTGGCCCTGCCCAGAAGTGGGGCGCGTTCCGAGACGAGAATGGTGAAATTCGTTCCGACGCCTTCACGGCGGCGCACGGTGGTGTCAATCAACGGGTTTGGATGCTTGTCAACAAGGGCGCGTGCTTCATCGAAGCGCTCGAGCGCGATGCTGTCTTGGATACGGTCGGCCACGTCCTGGGTGAGGAATTTCTTGTCTCCAGTCTGACCGCCAATATCGCCAAGCCGGGCGGTATTCCGATGGACCTCCACACCGACCAATGGTGGGCGCCGGAACCGACCCGTCCCGGTCGCCGTGGTTTGCCGGTCGGTTCGATGACGCGAACCACATTCGACTATGATGCGGAGTTAACGGATCCCCCGCCGATGCTGGCGCCGGCGGCCTGCTCCAATGTGCTGTTCATGCTCAACGGCATGACGGAGACCAACGGTGGCACGCGTGTCGTGCCCGGCAGTCATCGTTTTGGCCGGCATCCGGACAAGGAACGTGACAAGGACATGTCCTGGGTGGCCGCCGAGGGACCGCCGGGTTGCGCAATCATTACAGATGGACGCCTTTGGCACGGAACCGGTGCAAACGTCGGCAATACCGAGCGACTGGCGATGATCCTGACGTTCTGTGGCCCGCAATACCGGCCGCAAGAAAACTACACTGTGGGCATCCGACAGGACGTTTACGAGCGCCTGTCAGACCGCACCAAAGCCATGCTCGGCTTCAAAGTCTGGTGGGCTTACGGGCGAACGGGTGATCCGACAGTCGACTTCATCAACCCCGGTGAAACCTCCGTAGGCGAACTGCGCCCGCAATGAGTCTCGCCAATCAGGAGCATTTTTCATGGGTCACAATCGGACCGAACAGGATTTGCGTGCGCAAGGCGACAAGATCCGTCGAGAGGTGCTGGGTGACGCACGGGTCGACGGCACCACGCGTGATCCCGAGGCATTCATCACGCCGTTGATCGACTATGTCACCAAGTATGCCTGGGGCGATGTGTGGAGCCGACCGGGCCTTGACCGACGCTCGCGATCGATCCTCAACCTCGGCATGCTAAGTGCGCTCGGGCGCCCAGATGAGCTTCGCCTGCACATCCGCGGCGCGCTGCGCAATGGGGTCACCAAGGCCGAGATGCAGGAAATCTTTCTTCAGGTCGCCGTGTACTGTGGCGCCCCGGCTGCTCTCGAAGTGTTCAAGGTGGCGCAGGACGTCTTCGACGAGGATGGCATCTGATCACGCAGCGGCAGCATGGCCCGTCACAGCCAGAGCGCTGCCGCATGTGGAAGCCGGCAAGCGAAGGCTTGACCACGACGTCCGGCCTCAGCGCACCTTGTAGAGGGCATGAGATCGATTGGAGGTGTGCGGGCGCACCTCCGGCCCCCAGCGGCCGCGCTCAACCGCTTCAGCCCACGCGGCTGACGTCAGTACGTCGGGTGAGTCAAGCTCGTAGATCGCCGTGTATTTCGGACTGGGTGCTGGCTTGTCGTGCAGTTCACCGGCCATGGCGAGGGTACATGCCTGGCCGGCGATCCGGGACACCGCGTTGACGCCTTCGACCTCAAGCAAATAGGGGATGTGTTCAGTATCGTAGACTTCGTTGAATAGATCCTCATGGTCCGGATGAACGTCCATGGAAACGACGAACACATACTTCGATGTTAATGGCACGGGCGCCTCCCAGTGATTTGTTGCATACGCATCGTCAGCAATGAACCAACGTGACAAAACCGAGCGATGATCCAGCATCGTAACGGGCAATTTCCGCCCACTGCCACATTTCGCCCTGAATTGATGGCTCTGTAGCCCTATTCATCCGCTACCAAATACCTCGACAGTTCGACATACCCCTGCAAAGTGCCATAGAATTCTGGGAGTAGGGCCTTCACGGGTCGGGCCGCCCGCGAGGCAAAAGGGCGGCAACAGAACTTTTTTGTTTAGCCAATCCCCAAGTCAGATTATGTGTTGGGGATTGTTGTGGCATGGCTGGCAATGGACAGGCCATGCGGATAGCGAGGCACTAGGCGGGTATGACGTCGATTGTAGTGATGAATGCTAAGGGTGGCGTAGGCAAATCTACGCTGACGATGGCATTGGCTGAAACGCTGACATATCACAACAACAAGTCCGTCCTGCTCATTGACGCCGACGGCCAGATGAGTCTCAGCCTAATGATGGCATCCGGCCAGCAACTGGCGGAGCGGCGTAGTGCCGAAATGACGCTGGTTGGTTACTTCGCGCGCAGCGTGCTCGACGACGAGCACGTGGATTGGCCGCAATACGTCATTAGCAACGCATCCGACGTGGAAGAGACGAACGGGCTGTTTCTGCTGCCGGGAGAACTCGACCTGCCCTTGCTGGAGCGCGAGATCGCCGCGCAGGGGCGCATTCCGCAAACCAGGGCGGCGGCGCGAACCATTCTTGAGGAAGCCAAGAAGTACGTTGACTACGTACTGGTCGATTGCGCGCCGGGAATTTCAGTCGCGACCGAGACGTGGTTGCGCGAGTGCGAATTCCATCTCGTTCCCGTCAAACCTGATTTTCTTGCCGTCAGTGGATTGGAGTATCTGCGCAGGTTCCGCTCGCGCAATCCTGAGATGGGATTCGCCGAGCACCTAGGTGTGCTTGTCAATATGGTCGACCGGTTTTCGTCCGACGACTATGCGATGGAAAGCCATCTGCGTGCCGATGACTCTCTCAGGTGTTTCCAGCAGACTATTCCGCTGGCGCCGCACCTTCAGAAAGCTGCACTCTATTCGCAAGATCCCAGAATGTATCTGACGAAATACGCGGGCGATGTGGGCGCCGCGCTACGCTCCGTCACCAACGAATTCCAGGCGAAGATTCTCGGTGACAAACCACCTGCACTGATCCCTCCGCCGCTGCGCCAGACGGGTTGAACCCACTCGCTTTTCTTGTCCGTTGCAAACCAGCCAGGCGACGTGTGTGCAGCCTTCCAGCGGTTGGCATTGTTGTAGATCATCGGAAGAGACGCGAGCGACTTTCCGCCTTATGTCGGATCCAACTGGTTCCGACATAAAGCAGGTTGCTCTAGCCGATCACGGCGTTGAGTGCCGGACTCGGACGCATGGCGGCGGTCAGTTTGGCCGAGTCCGGGCGATAATAGCCGCCGAGATCAACGGCATGCCCCTGGGCCGCTGACAACTCTTCCATGATCTTTGCTTCGCTTTCCTTGAGTTTCGCGAATATGGGCGCAAAGTGTGCCTTCAAGTCAGCATCTTCGTCCTGCGCGGCAAGTGCTTCTGCCCAGTAGAGAGCCAAGTAGAAGTGACTCCCCCGGTTGTCGAGTTCACCAACTTTGCGGCGCGGCGACTTGTTGGTGTCGAGAAGTTTCTCCGTGGCCGCATCCACTGTCTTCGCCAAGATGTCCGCTTTCATGTTGCCCGTCACCTGTGCCAGATGCTCAAGCGAGGCCCCCAGCGCACAGAATTCCCCAAGCGAATCCCAACGCAGGTGCCCTTCCTCGACGAGTTGTTCAACGTGCTTTGGAGCCGAGCCGCCGGCACCTGTTTCGAACAGTCCACCACCCTTCATCAGCGGAACAATCGATAGCATCTTGGCACTGGTGCCGACCTCCAAGATGGGGAACAGATCCGTCAGATAATCACGCAGGACGTTGCCAGTGACAGAAATCGTGTCCTGGCCCTTCTTCATCCGCTCGAGGGAAAAGCGCGTCGCATCCTTGGGTGCCATGGTGTGAAGCTCAAGGCCGTTGGTATCATGCAGCGGAAGATAGGCCTCCACCTTCTTGATCAACTCGGCGTCGTGCGCGCGCGCCTTGTTCAGCCAGAAGACGGCGGGTGTACCAGTGATGCGCGCCCGGGTCACGGCGAGCTTGACCCAATCGCGAATGGGCGCATCCTTGACCATGCACATCCGCCAGACGTCACCCTTTTCGACGGTATGCGCATGGATGACGGCACCGGCAGCGTCGACCACGCGGATTGTGCCGTCGCCAGGCGCGGTAAATGTCTGAGGATGGGAGCCATATTCCTCGGCCTTTTGCGCCATCAGGCCGATATTCGGGACCGTGCCCATTTCCGACGGATCAAAGGCGCCGCGTTCCTTGCAGAACGCGATCGTCTCCGCATAGACAGGGGAATAGCTCCGGTCGGGGATCACGCATTTGGTGTCGTGCTCTTTGCCGTCAGGTCCCCAACCCTTGCCACCACCGCGAATGAGAGCGGGCATCGAGGCATCGATGATCACATCACTTGGCACATGAAGATTCGTGATGCCACGGTCCGAGTTGACCATGTACAGCGCCGGCTGCCGCGCCAACGTCGCCTTGATGTCTGCCTCGATTTCAGTCCGCTGCGCTTTCGGCAATGACTGCAGTTTGGCTTCGAGGTCGCCGATGCCGTTGTCCGGGTCGACGCCCAGTCGGGCAAAGGATTCGGCGTGCTTGTCGAAGACGTCCTTGAGATAGGTGTAGACGGCGTGTCCGAACAACACCGGGTCCGACACCTTCATCATCGTCGCCTTGAGATGAAGCGAGAACAGAACGTCCTTGGCCTTGGCATCCGCCACCTGCTCGGCAAGGAAGCGTCGCAGTTTGTCGGCACTCATAAACGTTGCATCAACGACCTCGCCAGGCTGCAGCGGCGTCTTTTCCTTCAGTGTCGTGACCTCACGGTCCTTGCCGACAAATTCGATGCGGGCGGCGCCGGCTTGCGCTTCGGTGATCGTCGTTGACTTCTCATTGGCAAAGAAATCGCCATCGTCCATCGAGGCAACATGGGTTTTTGATTGTGCCGACCACGCGCCCATCGAATGGGGGTTCTTCTTGGCGTACTCTTTGACCGCCTTTGGCGCGCGACGATCGGAATTACCCTCGCGCAAAACCGGGTTCACGGCACTGCCTTTCACTCTGTCATAGGCCGCCTGAATCTTGCGTTCCTCGTCGGATTGCGGATCTTCAGGGTAATCCGGTATGGCGTATCCTTTGTCTTGCAGCTCTTTGATTGCCTCCTTGAGCTGCGGCACCGAGGCACTGATGTTCGGCAATTTGATAACGTTCGCGCCGGGAGTTTTCACCAGCTCACCCAATTCGGCCAAATCGTCGGGTTGACGCTGGTCCGCGCTGAGACGATCGGGAAACTGCGACAGTATACGACCGGCCAGAGAGATGTCCTTGGTGCCGACGCGAATGCCGGCCGGACCAACGAAGGCCCGAATGATCGGTAGAAACGACCCGCTCGCCAATTCAGGGGCCTCGTCGACTTTGGTGTAGATGATATCCGTCTGATCCGTCATGGTTTTTTGCATCCCTGGAAGTGTGGTGCCGAATTGTGCTGGAAGCGCCTGCCAGCACACGTGGGCTGGGGTTGAGAGCCTTTTAGAGAATTATTGCGTGGGGAGCAAAGGCCTGCGGCAATTCAGAAGCGCGTTCCGCCGAGCGATGCCACCGACCAGCTGCTGGAGCACGCCGGACCGGGGCGATGCCTCAACCGGTGGCCGGCAACCAGTGGCCGGCGGGGTCAGTCGTCGAGATCGCGCGCCACGCGTAGTCCGGTTTCGCGGCTGCGCAGACTCGGCGACATACTGTACCGCGCTGAAGAGCGAATGAACCGGGCGCTGCGGAAATACGAACCGCTACGTACGATGCGGCGCGTGCAGCGTTGGCCGCGAGGTGGTGTCAGCCAGCTTGAACCGTCGCTCGGCGCGCCCTGATAGTTTTTGTGCCAGCAGTCTGATAACCACTCGGCAACATTGCCGTGCATGTCGAAGACGCCGAAGGCATTCGGTTTATAGCTGCCGACCTCACTCGTCCGCGCGAGCAGGCGGCCTTTCGGTCCATTGTTGTAACTGCGCCGCCCATCGAAATTGGCCTGGTAGGTCGTAATGGTATCGCCGGTCGAGAACAAAGTCTTACTGCCGGCGCGGGCAACGTACTCCAACTCCGCCTCGGACAAGAGCCGGTAAGGTTTTTTGGTCGTGAACTTGAGCCACTCGACGTACGTGATGGCATCTTCCCAATTGACGCGAATGACCGGGCGACGGCCACGCCCCCAGTCTTCGTCACGCGGGTTGTATCCGGCGCATCCGCCGCCTTTGAGACACGCCTCCCATTCGTCGAACGTAACCTCGAAGCGACCCACCGCGAGAGGGCGCTTGATGGTCACGGCGTGTAGAGGTTCCTGATTACGGTCTCGGAACCTGGCGTTCGCTGACCCCATCTCGAAGCGACCCGGTGGCACGACAACCAACTCCGGGCAGGCCGGGCAATCACGGAATACGCTGGCGACTTTCGCCGGTGCCTGTACAGGTGCCGGCTTGGCATTGGCAGCCAGCGACTTCGCCGGCCCGTTCGCCGCATTCGACCGCCCTTGCGTGACGGTCGCCCACTTGCCGACACCGCGACCGGCAGGAAAAAAATCGTCATAAACGGACGATGACAACCATGGTCGTTGCCGTCCTCCCGTGGTTTTCGAGACCTGCCGTCCGACACGCTTGATGATCTGTTCGACGTTGAGACCGGGCGTCGCCATATATCTCGACAGCGCCTCCGTGAACGGACTGTTGTCGCCGGCGCCGTCGGCCGCGACATCGCCGGGCGCCGTTGCAAAAACGATATAGGAGCCCCGCGGGGCGTCCAGCCGGGCAAGGCCGCGCGCGGCGCTGCGCGAAAATCCGCGAAACGGATTGTTGCGACAGGCGTCCAAAATAATGATGTTGAGATTGTTCTTCGCCATACGAAGGCCCGCCAAAAGCTTCGATGCACTGACGGATTCGATGGCCACGTCGCCTTCGCGATCGATCCTGGCATCGGTGGGAACCAGATAGTTGACGCCCTCGACCTGCACGCCGTGACCAGCATAGTAGACGAGGCCGACGGCATCGGTACCGCCAGCATCGAGCAACGCCAGATAGGATCGGATGGCGCGTTGCATGGCTTTGAGGCCAAGATCGGTCTGCAGGATGACCTCAAAGCCCAACCGTTTCAGCGTTGTCGCAAACAGAGTTGCATCGTTGCTGGGGTTTTTGAGTTTGGTCGTATGCGCGTAGTCCGAATTGCCCATCACAAGGGCGACGCGCTTTTGTGCGGCGGCCTGGAACGAAACGACTGACCCAATGCAAAAACAAGCCAATGCAAAAAAACTGCGTCCGAACACGGTTGCTCCCTCATTACAGTTGTTTCGATCGCCACGCCCAACCAGCCGTAGGATCGGAATCAATGGTTCGCACATGATCGGCGAACGGGGCAACATCATGACTTTGATCTTATATTGCGACCGGCCCCACCATATCTTGTGGCTGCCCTCTTCACTTGGCCCAAAATTCGCGGCAAACTAATTCGGAATAGGATTGACAGGGGCAAGCGATGCCGACTCCGGACAAGCGCAACGAATATCGAGCTGGCACCGACAGTCTCGGCACACATGATGTTGGTGGATTGGATTTCGGCCCAATCGATCGCGAGGAGCATGACCTGGCACTGTGGGAAAAGCGCGTCGATGCGATGCTGGTGCTTCTCGCCACAAACAAGAGCGCCTTCAAGATCGACGCCATGAGGCGCGTGATCGAGAGTTACGGCGAGCAACAGTACGACGCGACCGAGTACTACGAAAAGTGGATCCGAGCGATCCGCAACCTCATAGTCGAGCAGGAACTGGTCACCAAAGACGAAATCGATGCGCGGGTGGCACAGGTGACCGCCCAATTCGAAGCCGCCGGACGCGGCACGCAGGGCGGCGAGGTCCCGTGGGACGATGTTGGCCTGAAGCCGGGGGGCAGCGGACAATGAGTGGGATGACAGCTGCTGCACCTCGCTTCAAGGTCGGTGATCGGGTTGTCGTCGACGATCGCCCGTCGCTAGGTCACTGCCGGACGCCGACCTTCGTGCGCGGGCAAAGCGGTCACATCACAGCCATTCAAGGTGCCTTCCGAGACCCCGAGAGGCTTGCCTATCACCGTCCTGGTTTGCCGGCTCTCGTCCTCTATAAAGTGCGGTTTCGGCAAAGCGACATCTGGCCGGGCTACACGGGGCAGGCCGGAGATCAGATCGAGCTTGACATCTATGACAACTGGTTGCGGCCGGGCCAATACTGACGCCACGGCCAAATTGCATGACGACCAACCGCGGAGCAGACCGATGCATGATGGGCACGACCACTCCCACCCGTTTCAACTGGACCATGACAGAGCACCGGCCACACCTTACGAGGTTCTGGAGCAAGCCGTGCGCGAGTTGCTCGTCGAGAAGGGCGTACTGACGCCGGAAGAGATCGCCGAACACATTGATGGCATTGACAGCCGTGCGGGCGGCGTTCACGGCACAAGGGTTGTCGCGAGAGCCTGGGCGGACCCGGCGTTCAAGCAACGTCTGCTCGACGATTGCCGATCCGCACTACTGGAATTGGATATCGACATCGGAGAACTGGCCGACTTCGTTGCCATCGAAAACACACCCGACGTCCACAATGTCGTCGTTTGCACATTATGTTCGTGCTATCCGAAGACGCTGCTCGGCATCCCGCCTGCATGGTACAAGAGCCTGGCCTACCGCAGCCGCACCGTGCGCGAGCCTCGTGCTGTGCTCAAGGAATTCGGCACCGAGATTCCGGAAAGCGTTGATGTGCATGTCCACGATTCGACGGCCGACCTCAGATACTTCATCATTCCCGAGCGGCCGGCCGGCACCGAGGGTTGGAGCGAAGAACAACTCGCCGAGATCGTCACCCGCGATTGCATGATCGGCACGGCACGCCCGCGGATACCTGTGAAGGCGGCGGCCGAGTAACGCGGCGGCACATCCTCCATTGACTTCTCCGTTGAAGCCTTTCGCTTGTCGCCTGTCTGCAGAGGTGACCGCAACGGTTGCCAGTCCGCTATC
>JBPCWB010000380.1:0-3590 GCA_051009955.1 Hyphomicrobiaceae bacterium
TCGCTGCCTCGGAGTGCTGGCCATCACGCCGGTGTCGCCGCATTGCGCGAGGTCGTGCACGCAGCGCCGGCGCTCGGCATTTCTACACTGACCGTCTTTGGCTTCTCGGTCGACAATTGGCGTCGTCCGACCCACGAGGTCAACACGTTGATGGTTCTGATCCGGCGGTTCCTCGAGCGGGAGCTTGCTGCACTCGTGCGCGCCAGGGTTCGCTTGACGGCGATTGGGCGGCGGGACCGGTTCCCCGAGGGTATGGCGGCCGTGATCGCACATGCTGAGGAGGTGACAGCCAAGGGAACCCGTCTCAACCTGCGGCTCGCGCTCGACTACTCGTCCCGGGACGCCATATTGCAGGCCGCCAAAGTCTGTCGTGACGGTCCGCTGACACGTCAGACTCTGTCGCAGGAACTCGACGGGTCCTGCGCATGCGGCGACGTCGACCTTGTCGTGCGAACGAGTGGTGAGAAGCGTCTGTCGGATTTCGTGCTGTGGGAGGCGGCTTACGCCGAACTCTACTTCACGGACACGCTGTGGCCTGACTTCGGAACAGTCGAATTGGCAGCCGCCGTTGGTGACTACACGTGCCGCGACCGGCGATTCGGCGGACTGTCTCCGGAACGCTCGCGCGTCGAACTATCCATCCCTGCGATAACCCATCAGCTCCGCTGATCGCCCCGCCTCGTAGGTCTCTCGCCCGCGCGCCCAGCAAGCAATCCGATGTGCAGCGGCTCACGCCGCCGCGCGGCCTCCTGCGCCCATCCTCAAACCAGACCCGGAGCCTTGTCATGCGTATCCTCCTGATCAACGTCCCGCACCCGGCCATCGGAAGCCGCATTCCGGATGATCATCTGCCGCCGCTTGGCTTGCTGGCGATCGGTGGCCCGCTCATCGACGACGGCCATATTGTACGTCTGATTGACGCTGAGTTTGGGCCCATGCCGTTCGATGAAATCGTGGCTGCCGTCGAGGCTTGGCAACCCGACGCGGTGCTTTTCGGGCACTCGGGTTCGACGTCGGGTCATCCGACCATCTGTGAAGTCGCGTGCCTGCTGTCCTGTCGTCTGCCCCGGCTGAAGATCGTCTACGGTGGCGTCTACCCGACCTATCATTGGCAGGACATCTTGCAGAGTGAGCCCTATGTTACGGCAATCGTGCGTGGTGAAGGCGAAGAGACCGTCCGTCAATTGATGGCAGCACTCGAAACAGGGTCAGCGCTTGATACGATCGCGGGTATTGCGTTCCATGGCCCGGACGGTCCGACGGCCACACGCCCGGCAGCCGTCATTCAAAACCTAGATGATTACCGTGTCGGCTGGGAGCTCATCGATCATGCCCGCTACAGTTACTGGGGTGGATTGCGCGCCGTCGTCGTGCAATTTTCGCGCGGCTGTCCGCATTTGTGCAATTACTGCGGCCAACGGGGATTCTGGACGCGCTGGCGCCATCGCGACCCCGTGCGGTTCGCCAAGGAACTCGCCCGACTCGCTCGCGAGCATGGTGTCAGAGTGATCAATTTCGCAGACGAAAACCCCACCGTATCCAAGCGAGTCTGGCGCACGTTTCTTGAAGCGCTCATCGCCGAGAACGTCGACCTGATCCTCGTCGGCTCGACGCGGGCCGACGACATCGTCCGCGATGCAGACATCCTCCACCTTTACAAGCGGGCGGGTTGGCAGCGCTTTCTGCTTGGCTTGGAGAATACGGATGCCAAGACCCTGGAACTGATCCGCAAGGGCGCAACGACGGCGACCGACCGCGAGGCGATCCGCCTGTTACGGCGCAATGGAATCCTGTCGATGGCGACCTGGGTCGTCGGTTTTGAGGAGGAGACTGACCGCGACCACTGGCGCGGTCTGCGGCAGCTCTTGTCCCATGATCCGGATCAGATCCAGATGCTCTACGTCACACCGCACCGTTGGACCCCGTATTTCCGTCTGGCACAGCATCGGCAGGTGGTTCAAACGGATCAGCGTAAATGGGACTATAAACACCAAGTCCTGTCGACTCGCCACATGCCGCCATGGCGCATTCTTCTATGGTTCAAGTTCACCGAGATCGTCCTGCAGGGCCGGCCAATGGCGCTTTACCGAACATTCCTGCATCCCGACCGTGCCCTGCGCCACGCCATGCGATGGTACAGCCGAATGGGCAAGCGGGTCTGGCCCTACGAGATCGTCAACTTCTTCCGTGATGGCAGGACCCGCTTCGGCCCGACGGTCAGCGAATACTGGGGCACACCACAAGACGCTGACGAATACGCGATGGCCGTTGCTCCGCGCGGCGCACGTGCGCCCGTCAAACAGGCTCCAAAGGCGCGTTCAGTTGTGCTCCTGGAACAATGATACCGCCGCGGTCACCTAAGTCCACCTGGCCGAACCGCTCCGCATAGACTGCCGGCAGTGGCCGCGCATTCGGAACGGCAAGCCACAGTCGCAGTAGATGCCGCCTGTTCTCGGGTTCCGGCCAATCCTCGAAGGACGTGCGGTCGTGCAGCATCGTGTGATTGTGAACCCACTGCATATCACCTGGCTCGAACGTCATTTGCATGCAGAGAGCAGGATCATTGGCGAGTTCGTCGAACAAGTCCAGTGCCGCGGTTTCGTCTTCACTCAAGGGCGGAACCTCTGGGAATCGTCGTGCCGAATCGATGTAGCGCCGCGCGTACAGAGCAGAGAGCTGACCCTGGTACCAGTTGAAAACGGGGATTTCATGCCATGGATTCTGACCTTCGGGGACCTCGCCGCGACGGTCGGTGCAAAGCGGCTTGAACAGATGGGGAAGCAGATCCGGTCGCCGTTTAAGCATTTCGTTGTAGATGGTCATCGAGCTCACAAGCGCTGATGCACCTCCTGACTTTGCAGTCTTGAGGCAGAGCAGAGCCACGACATCACTTGAGTCCGTATGAAACGTTTGGCGCTCCCGCGTCTGATAAACGCGGGCGGTCGGATCGTTGACGGCGTCACGACCGAGATCACAGACATGTCCAAGCACGTGACCCTTGCCGTTTTGCGAGCGCGCCTTTCCGAGATGACAACCGATGCCAAAGTAGGCGGTGGCGGCCTTGCGCAGCGACCACTCAGAGACCGGCAATCCCCGCAGCAACGCAAATCCTCGGCCGTTCATGACCTCATCGCACATGCGCACCAGTTTCGGCGCAAGGGACGGCAACGGAAAATCTGCCTTGGTCAGCTTGGCGATGTCAGCTTCCGCCTCCACCAATGTCTGGGCCGCGCGGTCGATCTCGGCGATGTCCTCAGGCGTCAATGGATGGAGCCATTCGCTGCTCCGCTCCATCTCAGGGCCATACCACGCGGACGCACCGACAATCGGCAGCGGTAATGCTGATTTAGGGTCACGCGCTTGCTGCAGATCCGCGGACGTCATGCCATTCTCCTAAGCGTTCTTTGCTTCGGCACCACTGAATGTTGGTCGAACCACGTTGACCCACGCGAGCGGCGACAGCAAGCTCTCTGCGCCTGCCATCTGGATTTATCAATATGGCGTTGGCTGCAGTCGGCGAACTGGCCGCAATAGGTGTCGCCTACCGCAAATTCTAGCGATCGACTTCGTTGGATTGCGCAAGTGCGGGC
>JBPCWB010000381.1:0-2736 GCA_051009955.1 Hyphomicrobiaceae bacterium
CCACATCCTCCAGGCCGATATGGAAACGCAAGGCCGGGCCTTCGCCATCCCATTTCGTGGCCGTTCGGTAGGAGGAGGGGTCGAACGGAATGACCAGGCTTTCGAAACTGCCCCATGAGAATCCCATACCGAACAGCTCAAGGCCGTCGAGCATGGCCGCGACCGCCTTGTCGCTCGCAGGGTTCAGGACAGCGGAAAACAAACCCGACGATCCGGTGAAATCCCGTTTCCAGATGGCATGACCGGGGTCGCCCTCCAGGGCCGGGTGCAGCACGCGCGCGACTTCGGGCCGGGCGGCCAGCCAGTCGGCCATCTCAAGTGCGGATATGCGGTGCTGCTCCAGCCTGACGGCCATGGTCCGCAGGCCCCTCAGGCACAGAAAAACATCCTCAGGGGAAGGACACACGCCCATGTCGCCATGGGTGAGCTTTAATTGTTTGGCAAGCCGCTTCCCAGCGGTAACCGAGCCAAGGTTGGCATCCGCATGACCGCCGAAATATTTGGTGCCGGCATTGACAACCATGTCGGCGCCCAGCGCCAGCGGGTTGCAATAAAGCGGCGTTGCCCAGGTGTTGTCGGCGAAGACCAGTATGTCTGCAGCGCGGGCAATCTCGGCGATTGCCGGAATGTCCTGCATTTCAAAGGTTTGCGAGCCGGGGGATTCCACATAGATCAGCCGGGTATTGTCGCGCAGGAGATCCTTGATTCCGCTTGCCTGTAACGGATCATAGAATGTCGTTTTCACGCCGATGCGTTTCAGCAGGTTGTCGCAGATCTTGCGGGCCGGCTGATAGGCGGCGTCGGTAACGAGAATATGGTCACCGGCCTCAACGACCGTAAGCAGGGCGCAGGTAATGGCGTTAAGGCCGGACGGCGTGAGAACTGTCATCTCACCGCCTTCAAGCTCGCTCACTGCATCTTCCAGCGCCCGGATGGTCGGCGTCCCGCGCCGCCCGTAGGTATATTCCAGATTCTTTTCCCGGATCGCCGCAACATCGGGATAAAGAACCGTGGATCCCCGGTAAATGGGGATGTTCACAAAACCATCATACCGGCCCGGATTCCGGCCCGTGTGAACCAGTCTGGTGCGCACGTTATGCTTTCCGGGGGTGTCTGAGGTGGACTTTGACATCGCTCTGTCCGGCTTGTTGGCTGGTGTGCGGGTTTGGCGCGTCGCGAGGCGGGCGTCAACCCCTTGACCGGACCGGTCGATTTGCCTGACAGTGCATTGCGGCCAGCCTTGGTCCGCCAAACGCTCCTGTGAGTTGCCCGGGACGGCAAGGGTTGATGCGTCTTGTAGGGAAAGAGTAGAGAATGACAACAAGGCTGAATGCCGCGATCTGGGCCGCGGTTCTGTTGCTCACGTCAACCACTGCATTTGCAACGACACTCGACAACGTCAAAGAACGCGGCTTTGTCCAATGTGGCGTCGGCAAAAAAGATGCACCGGGATTTTCCAGCGTCGATGCAAACGGCAATTGGGAGGGTATCGACGTTGATATCTGCCGCGCCGTCGCCGCGGCGGTTTTCGGCGATCCCGCTAAGGTGAAGTTTAAACAATTGCTGGCAGAGGAGCGCTTCACCGCCTTGCGCTTCGGCACGATCGACATGCTGCTGCACAAGTCAACCTGGACCATGCAGCGTGATACCACCTACGACATCAGTTTTGCTGGTGTCACCTACTACGATGGTCAGGGATTTATGGCGCGCAAGAAACTGGGTATCTCAAGCGCGCTGGAACTCTCCGGAGCGAGCGTGTGTTCACAATCCGGCACGACGGGCGAGAAAGGTGCCGCGCAATTTTTTCGTTCCAGAAAACTTCCCTTCGAACCGATCCTGTTTGACGATGCGCAATCAGCGACCGCGGCCTATGACGCGGGACAATGCGACGTTCTGACAGACGACGTATCGCGGCTTTATTCGATCCGGCTGACCCTGGGGACACCCGCCGATCATATGGTCCTCCCCGAAATCGTCTCAAAAGAGCCGCTTGGGCCGTTTGTGCGGCGGGATGACGACCAGTGGTTCAGCCTGGTGAAGTGGACGCTGTTTGCCCTGATCAACGCCGAAGAGCTTGGCATCTCTTCAGACAATGTGGAGGCCATGAAGGACTCCGGCAATCCGGATGTCCTGCGTTTGCTTGGGCAGGATGGTAACTTTGGAAGAGGTCTGGGTCTTGATGGCGCGTGGGCATACCGTGTGATCAAGGGAGTTGGAAATTACAGCGAAATATTTGAACGCAACCTGGGTTCGCAAAGCACGTTAAAAATCGCGCGCGGACTGAATGCGCTGTGGAGCAATGGCGGCATCCTGTATGCGCCGCCGATACGTTAGGGTGTGTCGGCAGGTTATCTCGGCGCGATTTTCTTGCAATCGGGTCTTGAGTGAGAGCGAAAAAGGAAGTTGTATCTAGGAGAGCGTGAGGGGGGATCAGTATGGCTGACAAAGTGAAACGCAGCGCCGCCAAGACCAACGGTGCCGGTAACGGCCGCAACAAGATGACGGTCAGCACCGATGAGGTGGCGATTGAAATCACCGATATGCACAAATGGTATGGTGAGTTTCATGTCCTGAAGGATATCAATCTGAAGGTCATGAAACGCGAGCGTATCGTTATTTGCGGCCCGTCGGGTTCCGGCAAGTCCACCCTGATCCGCTGTATCAACCGGCTTGAACAGCACCAACGCGGCAATATCGTCGTCGACAACATCGAACTGACCGATGATCTGAAAAAGA
>JBPCWB010000382.1:0-4213 GCA_051009955.1 Hyphomicrobiaceae bacterium
TATTCTTGCATCTCACTACATCGAATACTTATGAATATTGTTGATGGCCCCTTTCCTATCGATTTTATCTTGGCGCCATCAGATTCAAGCAGTTCGTCCGCGATCTCTACAACATCACGACCTCGCCGAATATTGTGATTTCTGCAACTATAGCGTGAGAAATCGCAAAATGTGGCCAGAATACGCAAATTTATACTACCTCAGGTTGCAATGAGGCGGCATTGTGGTACTTCAATTAGTGACGGACACAGCTGATTCGGGGGGATTGATGATTGTGATCGTCGACGACAATGATGTCGTCACCAACGGCTATACAACTTTATTCGGCCATGCAGGTGTGGCCGCCGCTGGGCTGAAATCAGATGAGTTCGACGGCTGGGTGTGTGCGGCGCCTGAGCAGGATCTCAACGCCATTGAGGCGTTTCTGATTGGCAGTTGTGGGAAGCGAGGGGCACTCACAACGCAGATCCGTCAGCGGTCGAATGCGGCCGTTATCGCGATCAGTGACTCGCGATCGCTGGATGAAACGATCAGCCTGTTCGACAGTGGTGTCGACGATGTTGTGCGCAAGCCGGTTCATGTCCGCGAGATTCTGGCACGCATTGCTGCCATTCGGCGACGCGTGTCGATCAAGGATACGTCGCTGTCCGTCGGACAGATCCGCGTGTTTCCCGACGGACGCGATCCTGAAGTGGCTGGCGAGGTTATGGTGCTGCCACGGCGCGAACGGCGCATCCTGGAATATCTCGTTTCAAACTATGGCCGTCGTGTAACGAAATCCCAGATTTTTAATTCTGTTTATGGATTGTTTGATCACGAGATCGACGATAACGTTATAGAAAGCCATATCAGTAAATTGAGAAAGCGCTTGAAAAACCGATTGAACATAGACTTGATTGATTGCAAGCGTCATATCGGTTACGCGATTAAATCTTCGTAACGCGATCGATAACTTTCAGATTTTTATCACTAAAATCCATAAAAACAGATCACGCATGCATGCAAGTGCGCGGGCGATCGGGTGCATCTTTATTCCATAACACTTCTCGAAAGTGTTAATTATTGGTTTAGCCGTCAATCAAATTCTCAAGCTACAGACGGCGTGTGATTATTTCGACCTCAAGGCCCAAGTTGGTCAGTCTCGGGCAAGCGTGGACGTGTTTACTGACATCAGATTTTTATCCAGGGGTGAATTATGAGCTTATACGGAATGATGCGTACTGGCGCGTCCGGCATGGCGGCGCAGTCCAACCGGTTGGCGACTGTGGCCGACAACATCGCGAACGTCGGGACGACCGGTTACAAGCGGGCGTCGACTGAATTCTCGGCTCTCGTGTTGCAGAATTCCGAGTCCAATTATGTGTCCGGTTCGGTTGAAACAACGGTACGTCACTTCAATACCGAACAAGGTGGAATGAACTTTACCAATTCGGTCACCGATATGGCGATCAGCGGAAACGGTTTCTTCGCCGTCATTGGGCCCGACAACGAGCGCTATCTGACGCGCGCCGGGTCATTCGTGCAAGACGGCGAGGGGCGGCTGATCAACGCTGCGGGCTTCGCACTGCTCGGCTACGATATTCGTGGCGGTGACGTCACCGGCCTGGTCAACTCGACAGCGGCACTGAACGAAATCAATCTTGGCGATCTCAGCCTCGACGCGAACCCGTCGACCGAAGGCACGTTCAATACGAACCTGCCAGCGACCTCCGCCGTCGTTGCAGCCGGGGACCTGCCGTCAGCGAACGCCGCCACGGCGAATCCAACCGGCAAGTCGTCATTGATCGTATTTGACAACATCGGCCAACAAGTCACGCTCGACGTTTACGCCAGCAAGACGGCAACCAACACCTGGGAGATTGCCGTCTTTGACCGAGCGGACGCGGACGCGACATCAGGGGATTTTCCTTACGCGTCCGCCGCGTTGGCAACACAGACGCTGGATTTCGATGCGAACGGCCAGTTGACCGGTGCCAGTGCGACAAGCATTGCCATTCCGGTGACGAATGGCGCGACGTTGACCCTGGACATGTCATCGACCAGTGAGCTCGCAGCCGACTACACAGTCATTGATGCAAGCATCAACGGCAGTGGTGTCGGCGAACCTCAGTCGTTCGATATCACATCGGACGGCTACTTCTATGCCATTTACGGGGACGGTAGCCGTGTTGCGACGCACCGCATCCCGCTGGCAATTGTCGAAAGTCCTGACAATCTGAGACCGCAGGCCGGTGGTGTTTACACGGTCAATGCGGATTCAGGTGATCTTCTGGTTGGGTTTGCTGGATCCAACGGAGGCTTTGGGACGATCGTGGCCAACGCGCTGGAAGGCTCGACAGTCGATCTCGCGGATGAATTGACGGCGATGATTGAGGCCCAGCGGAACTACACGGCGAATTCGAAGAGTTTCCAGACCGGAGCAGACCTGCTCGACGTTTTGGTCAATCTCAAGCGTTAAGTAGCCCGGCATGACGCGGGCTAAGCAACGAGGATTGTGCTGATGAGTCTCAGACTGGCCACTGATGTCGCTCGTTCGAGTCTGACAGCCAATTCCGAGCGTGCTGCCATCGTTTCGCGCAACGTTGCGAACGTTGGCAATCCTGACGTCTCGCGCAAGAACGGCAACCTGATCACGACCGACATCGGCGGTGTGCGGGTCGAGAACATTTCCCGGGTCACCAATACCGCCTTGCAGCAATCGCTTCAACGGTCGGTGTCGTCCGAGTCTTACTCGTCGTCAGTTCTGTCGGGCATCGATCAGATGAAGTACATTGTCGGAGACAACCTCGACGGTCAGTCGGTTCCGGCGCTACTCGGAAAACTGCGTGACTCGCTGCAGGAGTATGCGGCAGCACCCAGCAACAGTACGTTAGGCACCACGGCAGTTGCCGCGGCGCAAGATGTCGTGCGGGCATTGAACGACGGAAGTGCTGCCATCCAGGCGGCGCGTGAGTTTGCGGACGCGCATATGGCGGAGGATGTGGCGGAGCTGAATGCAGCTCTCGTCACGTTCGAAGAGAACGAAGCGGAAATCAAGACCGGGACAGTCACGGGCGCTGACATTACCGATCAGCTTGACAAGCGCGACAAGCTACTGTCGCAGATCTCCGAAATCGTCGAAATCCGCACCATTGTCCGGCAGGACAACTCGATGGTGATCTTCACCGGTAGCGGCGCGACGTTGTTCGAAACCGTTGCACGAGATGTGAGTTTTTCCGCGACCCCGGTGTTTACGGCATCGCAGACAGGCAACCAGGTTTTTGTCGACGGGGTCGCGATTACCGGGACAGCGAACGATCCACCGGGCAGCTTGGCTGGCTACGCCAGCGTGCGCGACGACGTCGCCGTTACCTTCCAATCCCAACTTGATGAGGTCGCCCGTGGCCTCATCGCGACGTTTGCGGAGAGCGATCAATCTGCGGTGCCTGCGCTGCCTGATCGTGCGGGCCTCTTCACCTATTCGGGCGCGCCGGGCGTTCCTGCGGGGGCAACGATCGTGACGGGTCTGGCCGCGGATATTTCCGTCAATTCATCCGTCGTGCCGTCGCTGGGTGGTGACGTTGCGCGGCTGCGCGATGGTGAAATATCGGATCCGGGCAACCCGGCGTATCTGTACAACACGAGTGGCGGCGCATCGTTTGCCGACCGTCTGTTCGAACTGGCCGATGGTCTTTCGGCGACGACGACATTCGATGCGGCATCCGGCATCAAGAGCACGGCGAGCGTGTTGGAATTTGCCAGCAATTCGGCGGCTTGGTTCGAGCAAGGCCGCAAGACGGCCAACGACAACGCCGAGATCCAGGCGGCGGGCCGGACACGGTTTCAAGCGTCAATCTCAAGCGAAACTGGCGTCAATCTCGATGCGGAAATGACCACGATGCTTGATCTGGAACGTTCCTATGCAGCGACCAGTCGTCTGCTTGGCATAATCGACAGCATGTATGAATCGCTGTTTGCGGCTGCGAGATAACACCGATGAAAGCGAGCTTCATCTCAACATCGGCCATTTCAGAAGCGACCCGGTTGTCGATCGCCCGGTCGCAGCAGGCGCTTGCTGAAGCGCAGAAGGAATTGTCGAGCGGCCGCAAGGCAGACGTTGGGCTGAGCCTCGGCTCGGCGACCGGCCAGACGATCTCCCTGCGAAACGATCTTGATCGTCTGAATTCGATCGTCGCCTCGAACGGATCTGCTCGCGGTCGCCTGGAAGTCACGC
>JBPCWB010000383.1:0-3137 GCA_051009955.1 Hyphomicrobiaceae bacterium
CAAGGTGCGCAGCCTCAGTCTGATTGAGCCAACGCTCTTCCATCTCCTGGACTCAGCGGGACATGCCGATGCTCTTGCCGAAATAAGAAGCGTCGCAGATCGCGTTGTCGAATTTGTCGACAACAACAATCCAGACGAAGCCGCTCGCGGCTTCATCACCTATTGGGTCGGTCCTGGGGCCTTCGACAGGATGGATGAGCGTGTGCGGACTGCAGTCGTCGCAGGCATGGCAAAGCTGCGCGCCGAATGGCTGGTCGCATTCGATGGTGTCGGTGTGGAGTCCAATGCCTTCCGGCAACTCGATGTCCCGATCCAGTTGATCCGGGCAACACAAACAACCTTGGCGGCACGCGACGTGGTCGACGTCCTCCGCAACCTTTGGCCGAGTGCCAGGTTTTTCGAGGTTGCAGGCGCCGGCCACATGGCGCCATTGACCCATCCAACCGAGATTAACGGCCTCCTCGCGGACTTCCTGCACCAGGTCCGCGTGTAGCAAGTCTGGAGAGCCGCGCGGCGCAGGGGAATTGAGGTCGCGCTCGCGCGGTTTTACTGAGGCGGAAGCCAGGTAATGGATCCCGGTTCGATGCCGATGTCGGCCAACGTATGGCCATCCAGCTTCAATGAATGATCCAACCGCTTCATTCGCCGCTCGGACTTTCCCCGTCCGACGTCGCCGGACTTCGGCCATGGAGCCGGTACGACAAACGCAAACGAGGCGCCACTAGCAATGAGTGCAATGAACCACTTCATGACAGCCTCCTTTCGTTTGGCGTTCCGTCGTCAATCAGCTTCAATAAGCATTCCGGCAGCGATACTCTGTTGCGCAACCGGTGATGCAACACATCGGGAGATGCAGTTCCATCGTCCGTCCGAAGCTAAGCCGCACAATCTGAATGAACATAGCGAGGGTCGTTCAGACAAAATTTAGGTGCCCACAAGCCCGCCGCTTGGATGACAAGCAGGCGCTTGACAGCAGCCCGTCTGGCGCCCGACTAATTGTCATGAGCCGAGGAAGGTTGCGATGAAAATTACACGTATCGTCGATTTGCATGCTGACGCCGGATGGCGTGTTTTCTCATTTCTGAAGATCGAGACGGACGCTGGCGTCGTCGGATATTCGGAATACAACGAGAGCTATGGCTCCAAGGGCCTGACCTCGGTTATCATGAAACTCGCCGAGGCGCTCATCGGCGAGGATCCGCGGCCTGTTGAGCGGATCACCGCGCGCCTTTACGCCATGACGCGACAAGCACCCGGTGGCCTGATCCAGCAGGCCATTGCTGCGCTGGAAAATGCGTTGGTCGACATCAAGGCTAAGGCTCTGGGTGTACCTGTTTATGAGCTTCTCGGCGGTCCCATTCGCGACCGGCTGCGGCTTTACTGGTCGCACTGCGGCACATATCGGTTGCACCACGCCGACGTGATGGGCGTGACCCCACTGCGCAATATCGACGATGTTCGCGATCTTGGCGAACATGTGCGCGAACGTGGCTTCAGCGCTCTCAAGACCAACATTTTCCTATTCGACGGCAACGAGCCCCGACTTCACATGCCTGGCTTCGGTCGTTCTCCCGGCGGGCCGGAACTGAACCTTACGCAGGATGTAACCGAAGCCCTTCACCTGCAGCTGTCAGCATTGCGTGAGGGCGCTGGCGAAGATGTCGAATTTCTGCTCGATCTCAATTTCAATTTCAAGACGGAAGGGTATATCCGCCTCGCGCGTGCTCTTGAGAAGCATCGCTTGATGTGGGTCGAGATCGATTCGTTTGATGCGCGCGCTCTCAGTCTCATCCGCCGCTCGATCCAGACGCCGGTTGCGAGCTGTGAGTCACTGTTCGGTCGACGGCAATTCAAGGACTATTTCGAGAACTATGCGATGGATGTCGCCATCGTCGATCTGCCGTGGAATGGCATCCTGGAATCCATGAAGATCGCAGCCATGGCGGACGCCTACGAAGTGAACGTCGCCCCGCACAATTTCTACGGCCATCTCTCGAGCTTGATGAGTGCGCATTTCTGCGCGGCGATCCCAAATTTCCGCATCATGGAAATTGATATCGATGACGTGCCATGGAAAGATGACCTCGTCACCGAGCCTCCTCGACTGGAGAATGGTCATCTCATCCTGCCGACCGCTCCTGGTTGGGGGGCAGACGTCAATGAGGATGCGGTGCGGCGTCATCCGCCGCGATAGCCGACTGCAAAGCCGCGGACCGCGCCAAGGCGGCGCGATCTGCCCACATTCGAACCCGTGTGCTTGCCAGTCTTATTCCGCAGCAGCCTGTGCGCCGGGGCGCAGGTGTTTAACTCGCGGCAGTACGTCGCCCGCCAAGAGCTCCAACGAATGCCTCCAAGCCTCTTTGTCATCGACATAGTCAAAGCCGAACACCAACAACTGACCAAAGCCACCGACATCGTCGTAAATCTTAGCCAGTTTCTCGGCAACCGTTGCCGGTGAACCAACCAGCCAATTGTGTTTCGCGCAATAGGCAGGTGTCACGTCAGAGTCGGGGACGTCGTCCTGATGCTTCAGGAATTCGAAGAAGCCGAAGTTCTCGAGGAGCGGCAGAAAATACTCGCCCATCATGCGGCCCATGTGGGACTCGACCGAGAGCCGCCAGGCCTCTTCGTCGGTGTCTGCGACAAAGACTTCGCGCACGAGACGCCATTCATTTCTGTCGGGAACGCGGCCAGCGCTTTCCGCCCCGATCTCGACCGACTCCCAGTGGCTTCCGACGTAGGCCGGATTGAGATTGAGACTCATCGGCATGTAGCCGCGCTCGCCGGCCAGTTTCAGCGTATCGGACCCCTTCGACAAGCCGGCGACGCCAATTGGCGGATGCGGTGATTGCTTCGGCTTCAGGTGCGGGCGCAGGAAGCCAAACATCTCTTCCGGATGGCGCATTGTCCAGTAATAGCCCGCGTACTCGAACGGCTCGTCGGTCGACCACATCTTCAAAATGATTTCGAGTGCCTCGCGCGTCATGGCGCGATTCTGACCGGACGCACCGTCGACGTTAAACATCGCCCAGTCGCTCGGCAGGCCACTCGCGGCGACACCAAAATTGAGACGTCCGCTCGACATGTGATCGAGAATAGAAATCCGGTTGGCCAGTTCTGCGGGATGGTGATAGGGC
>JBPCWB010000384.1:0-3871 GCA_051009955.1 Hyphomicrobiaceae bacterium
GGCCTCGGTGCCGGGTGACGATGTGTTTGACAATCGCCAGTCCAAGGCCTGTACCGCCCTTGGCACGACTGTCGACGGCGCTCACGCGATAGAAGCGTTCGGTCAAGCGAGGAATGTGTTCAGGAGCTATTCCAACACCGTCGTCGCGCACCGCAATCCTGATCCGCGACGTGCGTGCGCCCCGATCGATGTCCCGCGAGACCGTGACGACGGCCGACCCGCCGTCGCGGCCGTAGCGAATAGCATTCTGAATCAGATTCTGAAAAACCTGCGCCAGCTCTTCATGTTCGCCGCGCACGAATACCTGCCCGAGCGGATTGTCCAGCGTCAGCGAGATACCATTTGATTCAGCGAGTGGCTCCAGCGATTGCACCACCGTCCCCAGGAGATCTGAAACCTCGACCTCGCCGCGAGGTGGGACATGAGCACGCATTTCGACTCGGCTGAGCGAGAGGAGATCGTCGATCAGTTGCGCCATGCGCGTCGCCTGATCAAGCATCATCGACAAGAAGCGCTCGCGTTTTTGCGGGTCTTCTCGAGCCGGTCCCAGCAAAGTCTCCACAATCACGCGCAATGAGGCCAGCGGCGTGCGCAATTCATGGCTTGCATGGGCAATGAAATCCGCGCGCATCTGGGCATGGCTTTCCTGGTCAGTGAGATCCCGCAGGACGACCAGAATGAGTGGACTGCCCGGGGTCGGTCTTAGGATATCGATCCGCGAAATGATCGCCGACATCCGTCGGATCACAGGCACCCGATCATGGAGCGGAACCACAATCCGTTCGTCGGCCAGGCGTGCCTTTTCGATCGCGGCCAGCAGCGCCGGTTCGCGGCTGAGCAACGTCACGTCGCTGCCAATGTTCACACGCGGATAGAGGTCGACGACAGGTGGGTTGTGATGGACCACGGTGCCCGCTTCGTCGAGAACAAGAGCAGGATCGGACAGCGCATCCAGCATGGCCTGCCAGCTGGGATGACCGGCTTCGTTGCCAACGTCTTGCGACTTTAATCTCGGCACAAGCCTGCGTTTCGGATCGTTTCCGGCCTGCGCCCTTTTAAGTATTCGGAACAAAGGGATATTCAGACGTTACCCTCCCATCTTCGAACAAACATCGGCGATCTTGCTCCCGGACCGTATCATTCCGGCGGCCAGTGTTCCATGGCCTGGTTGCTGCGACGCATGCTCCCTGTTGAGGACGATCGCGGGCGGCGTTTGTGAAGGCGACCGGGTGGACGTAATGTTGGGCTGTCGTTGCCCGCAGAACGCCTCAAAGGGAAAGCCGAATGCCAAAAAAATCCGTCGCAGACAAGATCAGGAATGGAGCCTTCGACATCGACGCCGCCAAGTTGCCGTCGTGGATCGCTGATCACGCCATAACCGGCGGCGGCTATCCCTACGCCGACCGTGTGCGACGCAAGCGTTACGAGGCCGAACTTCGAAAACTCCAGATCGAACTGGTCAAGTTGCAATCACATATCCGAGGCGAAGGCGAGCGACTCGTCATTCTGTTTGAAGGACGCGACTCGGCGGGAAAGGGTGGTTGCATCAAACGGTTCATGCAGCATCTCAACCCACGCCAAGCTCGATCCGTCGCCTTGTCTAAACCGTCGGACACCGAGCGTGGCCAGTGGTATTTTCAGCGTTATGTGCCGCACCTGCCGACAACAGGCGAAATCGTGCTGTTCGACCGGTCTTGGTACAATCGCGCCGGTGTCGAACCGGTGATGGGTTTTTGCACCGAGCAGCAATTGGCGGATTTTCTGCGCGAGGCGCCGCAGTTTGAATCCATGCTCGTTAGAGAAGGCATGATGCTGTTCAAGTTCTTCCTGACGATTGGCAGAGAGACGCAGCTGCAGCGACTGCACGAACGCCGCCATTCAGAGCTAAAGCGGTGGAAGCTTTCTGATATGGATCTCGCGGCGATCGGGAAATGGGATGCCTATACCGACGCCTATGATGAGATGTTTCGCTTCACGCACACCACAACCTGCCCTTGGACGGTCATCAAGGCCAACGACCAGCGCCGCGCGCGCCTTGAAGCCATGCGCGTCGTGCTCTCCAATATCGATTACGCCAACAAAGACAGTGACGTTGTTGGTGCGCCGGACTCCAAGATTGTCGATACTGGCGAGGATGGCATCCCGATGGTCGGCTAGAGCCGGAACCGCTCGACTCAACGCACCAGAAACAGCGGGCACTCCAACGCGGAAGTCAAAGGTCGCAGCCCTCCACTTTCCGGCACGACGAGTGATCCGAACTGAGCAATTAGAAAGCCACCACGCAGCTTGCGAATGGACTCGGCGATCACAGCGGCCTCACCGTGGGCGACCGCGCTCGGGACGATAGTGACATCTTCGCGGTCGCCGAGGATGAGGCGCACTTCGCCATCGAGCTGAAAAAACCGGTCCTGGTTGTCGGCAACGATGAGCGCGACAATGTCAGACTCACTCAATGCCGCCAGCTTCTCTGCCGCCCGCAGCATGCCTGGAAACCGATCGATCTCTTCGACGGCGATTATGACGGGACCGTCGACGCGGCGCGTTCGTGGTCCCGCGAGGATGACCCCCGTGGTATCCGGCACCGTCGAGAACAACTCGCGCAATGTCGCGCAGGACGTCGTGCCGAATGCCTCTGCCAGGGCAACGACATTCCATGGACCTCGCTGGGCACAGGCGGCAGCCAGCGCATGCACCGGCTCGTCACGAACGAAGCTATGCTGCATCGGGACTTCGGCAGCCTGGGCTTCTTGCTCGACCATTCGGCGTGCAGCTTCAAAGCTGGCTCGAAAACTCTGGTGAACGGACCGCTGCGAAAGCCGTCGCCTGTGCCGACCGGTCAGAGAGATCTCCGTCGCGAACTCAAAGCGGGCGAGATCGATCAACTGGGCGTCTTCGATGAACAGGCTTTCGATTTCCGACTGGAAGGCTTGCGCGATCTGAAACGCCGCACGCACCGCCATTTCATGTGGGCGGCCAGAACAGAAGCGCAGGACGACTCGCCCGCGCGCCTCACCGGCTTCTGCAACATGTGCAATCATGGAATGACCTCATGGTCCCTGGTTTGATCCGGCCTGCTCGCGATCTTCGTCATTTGACTGGTTACGCTTGGCGTTGGCGGCGAAAGTCGCAAGCCGCTCTTCCACAAGTTGATAGATCGTGCCGGACGGATACTTGCCGTCGGCGTCTCTCTCACCGGCGCCGACGCCAGTTAGAATCTCGATCCCCTGGTCGATATGCGCGACGCTGTGGACCCGGAACTTGCCGTCTTTGACGGCCTCGATGATGTCCGGACGCAGCATCAAATGTTGAACATTGGATTCAGGAATCAAGACCCCTTGTGAGCCGGTCAAACCGCGGGCGCTGCATACGTCGAAGAACCCTTCAATCTTCTCGTTTACGCCGCCGATTGCTTGAACCTCACCCCATTGATTGACGGAACCGGTGACGGCCAGTCCCTGGTCGATCGGAACTTCGGAAAGAGCCGATAAAAGGGCGTAGAGTTCGGTCGACGACGCGCTGTCGCCATCGACGCCGCCGTAGGATTGCTCGAAAACCAGGGAGGCCGCGAGAGCCAGCGGAATATCCTGTGCAAAGCGCCCGGCGAGGAAGCCCCACAGTATCATTACGCCCTTGGAATGCAGCGGTCCGCCAAGTTTCACCTCACGTTCAATATCGGTCACGCGGCCTTGTCCCATTCGCACGCGTGCCGTGATGCGGGTTGGCCGGCCAAACGCGAAATTACCGAGCTGAAGAACGGAAAGACCGTTGATCTGGCCGACCTTCTGTCCCTCGGTGCCGATCAACACAATGTGTCGATCGATGCTCTCCTGCGCCCGGTCTCGCATGCGATCTGACCGCTGGATGTGTTCAT
>JBPCWB010000385.1:0-10890 GCA_051009955.1 Hyphomicrobiaceae bacterium
TTCGAAAACGAAATGAGATTGCCGATGTATCCGATAACGAAGAGAATGCCGGCGCCGACGAGCACCTTCATGAGAATGGCGGTTTCTGCAGGTGACATGAACAAGCTTCCTTGGCTGTAATCAGTGCGTGCGTCGATATAGGACCAATCTGACGAGAGTTTGTAAGTTCAACACGCTTTTGCACGATTGTCGTGCTGTGACAGGTCACCACAGTTTGTCGTCGAGATGGCCTGAATTGGAACTAACACAAGCTGACGGCGCATCGGTCGGCAAGCGGTGCATTCAAGGTCCGAACGGTAAGCGCTTGCCAGCGCTGTCAATCCGTGAATTGACCGGGCGGTTCTTTGACTTATCGACCAAAGCCGATAACATCTGAAGACGACAGTCAGCTCGATGATGAACAACGGCCTGACAAGACGGACGTGTCGGTGCATGGCGGCCGAAATCCGGAAACTTGAGGGGAAGCAGATGGCAATTTGCGCGCTGGGGTATCTCGGCATCCAGTCCGACAAGCTGGACGACTGGTCCGATTTTGCCACGCGCCTGCTCGGCATGCAGACAGTTGACCAGGCATCGTCTGCGTTGGCATTCCGCATGGACGACCGCAAGCAGAGGTTGGTTGTGTCGAATGAACCTGGCGATACGCTCGCGTTCATGGGCTGGGAAGTCGAGTCCAAGCAAGATCTTGATTACTACGCCGCGCGCCTTGAACGGGCGGGCGTCGCCGTCGCGGCCGGCGGGCGCCAGCTGGCGGACCGACGCTTCGTTGAAGACCTGGTGGTCTGTCACGACCCCGACGGCAATCGGATCGAACTGGCCTGGCGCCCCGAGACGACGACTGAACCATTCCGACCCGGGCGACCCATTTCAGGTTTTCGGACGGGTGCATTGGGTATGGGTCACGCGGTACTGCATGGCCAAGATATCTCGGCCTTGGTTCCATTCTATCGGGATGTGCTCGAATTTCACGTGAGCGACTACGGCGTCAAGCCCTATCAACTCTACTTTTTTCACGTCAACGGCCGTCATCACAGCCTGGCGCTGCTGGGGACGGGCGGCAATGGATTCCATCACTTCATGGTGGAATTCAACCATCTTGACGATGTCGGCCAAGGCTATGATCTGGCCCAACTGGAAGAGGGCCGAATTGCCTATACGCTGGGCCGTCATACCAATGACTACATGACATCCTTCTACGCACATTCGCCATCCGGGTTCTTTGTCGAAAATGGCTGGGGAGGACGTGTCATCGATCCCGCGACGTGGGTGACGGAAGAACTGCATGATGGCCCGAGCCTGTGGGGGCATGAACGTCTGCATCTTCCCGACGACCAGCGAAAGCGGATGCGCGACATGCGCTTGGATGTGGCGTCGCGTGGCATCCAGGCTCCGCCGATCGTCGATTGCCCCTGGCTATACGATCATCTGCACGGTTAATCTCGTGCACGAGAGCGAAGCGACAGAGAAAGACGAAACCAGCTACGATGTCTGTGTCGTGGGCTTTGGGCCGGTCGGCGCGACGCTCGCCAACTTGTTGGGACTTTGCGGGCTTTCAACACTTGTGTTGGAACGCGAAGCCGAGGCCTATCACCTGCCACGGGCCGTGCACTTCGATGACGAGGTCATGCGCGTCTTCCAGACCATCGGCGTCGCGCAAGACGTTGAACAGGTTGTGCGCATCAACCCCGGCATGCGTTTTGTCGACACCAATGGCGGGCTGCTTCTCGACTGGCCGCGACCGCAGTCGGTCGGTCCCCTGGGCTGGTACCCGAGTTATCGATTTCATCAGCCGGATCTGGAGCGGATCTTACGCAACGCCGTCAAGCGCTACGCCCACGTCGACGTGCGCCTGCGGGCCGAGGCTACTGACATAAGGCAACAGGGCGACAGCGTTCAGCTGGATTATCATGATCTTGCTGCCAACAAGACACCAACGGTGAGCTGCAAGTACGTCGTGGGATGCGACGGGGCGCGATCGATGGTCCGCAGCTATCTCAATCCCGTTATGGATGACTTCGGGTTCAACGAGCGCTGGCTCGTTGTCGACATCGTTCTCAATCAGGACAAGGCGGCGCTAGGCGACTTCACGATCCAGTATTGTGATCCCAGCCGTCCGATTACGTACGTCCGCGGACCGGGTATGCGCCGACGCTGGGAAGTCACCATGCTTCCCGATGAGCCAAGCGAGGAGATGACTGCACCAGAACGCGTCTGGTCGTTGTTGTCCGGGTGGGTCGTACCGGACGAAGCCGTGTTGGAGCGCGCCGCCGTCTACACGTTCCACTCACTGGTTGCCAAGACCTGGAGCCGCGACCGTGTCTACCTTGCCGGCGACGCAGCACATCAGACACCACCCTTTATGGGACAAGGCATGTGCATCGGGATCCGCGATGTGGTCAATTTGGCCTGGAAGCTCGCGCGCGTTGTCGAGGGCCGGGCGCCCGGCGACTTTTTACAGTCGTACGAGAGTGAACGCCGGTCGCACGCGCAGGCTTATGTCGAGTTGGCCGTGCGCCTCGGCGCAATGATCAACCATTCCAATCCGCAGACCGCGCTGGATGCCGCCTACCGGCAGTCTGACGGGACCTATCGCATGGAGTCGATCCGCCCGAAGCTCGGACCAGGGCTGTCGGTGGCATCGCCGAGGCATGCCGGAGAGATCTTTCCGCAGCCGCGATTGAGCAACGGTGCCATGCTGGACGACCGTATCGGGTACCGCACGGCGCTGATGTTCGATGCGGCCTGTGGCGCGCAACTGAGCCGCGAGCTGCAGTGCCGTCTGCGTGGCGACGACGTCGCCTTGCTGTCGAGCACTGATGATGCCGCGATCCGCGATTGCTTGAAGACCTACCAGGCCGATGCAATTGTCATCCGACCGGACCGCTATGTCCTAGGTACGGCCACCGGGCCGGCGGAGGTCGAAACGCTTGCCCGAGAGATCCTGCCCTCGGCATTGGCATAGATGCGGTTGGCAGCGCTCGCGCAGACCTGTCCCGCCTTACGTCGGACTGACTTTTCGAGCCGGAGACGCAGCTTCGTCCTGGCGCTGCGATCTCGACTGCCACCACTCATAAATTTCGCCAACAATGCCTTTCGGCAGGAAGATGATGAATGTGACGAGCATGACGCCGTAGATCAACAATGGCACGCCGGCAGCGTTGAAGCAGATCTGATCGGTGATGCAAACCGACGCCGTGCCGATGCCAATTCTAAGGACTTCGGCCAAAAGCAACGTGATGACGGCACCAATTGTTGGCCCGAGTGAATTGTAAATGCCGCCGACCACGACCGCGAAGACGATCTGCAGCGAAATTCCGATCCCGCCAATCGTGTCAGGCGAAATGAACATCTGGTACTGGCAGTACATGGCGCCGGCAAACGCGGTCATTACGGCGCTGAGAATAGTGACTTTCAGTTTTTCGCGCGTCACCTGAATGCCGATGGCAGATGATGCATCTTCATCTTCTGAAATAGCTTCCAGAGCATAGCGCGCCATGGATCGGTCAACCATGCGCCAGATGACAATGCCCATGAACCAGACGAACAGCGCAACATAGTAGAAGTAGATGCGATCGTTGGAAAACTGCAGGGCAAGTATCGAAATGCCTTCGCCGTGGCGCTCAGGCGTGTAGCCCAGCGATCCGCCGGTGTGGTCACGCGTCGCGATAATGACTTGGCGAACGACCTCCGAGAGCGCCAAGGTGACCAGCGCAAAATAGTGGCCGATGATGCGAAAGCGAAAGCAGGGGTAACCGATAATAACCGCGACGATGGCCGACAGCAGCATCGCCAGTGGGATGCCGATCCAAGGTGTCATGCCAAGGTTGTTCCACAGCAGTGCCGTCGTGTAGCCGCCGATCGCCATGAAGGCACCGTGACCCAGTGAAACCAGGCCGAACCGTCCCATCACCGACCAACCGGTATACGCGAACGACCAAATCAGGATGACAATGATCAAATGCAACGGATAGCTGTCGACACCTATAAAGGGCAACGCACATAAGATCAGGCCAATGATGCCGATGATGATATTGCTGTTCATGACCGCCTCGCGAACAAGCCCTCTGGGCGGGCAAACATCGTTGCTACAAAGAAGGCAAAGGCGAGCACGTAGCCCCACTCGAGTTCCGCGAAGTAACCGCCAATGGTTATGAGTTCACTGAAGACGAAGGCCGCGAGAAAACCCCCGACCATGTTGCCAAGGCCGCCCATGACACAAATCATGAAAGTGATCGGACCGAAGCTCAGACCGATGAACGGATGGACGTCGTACTGCAAGACCAAAAGTGCGCCAGCCAAGCCTGCCAGTCCGCCGCCGATTGTCGAGGTCAACAGATAGAGCCGACCGGTGTCGACCCCCATCAACGTCATGATTTCACGATCCTGGCTGATGGCCCGGATGGCGGCGCCGAGATAGCTGCGCGACAGAAAGACATACATAATGACCACCACAATCGCCGCGACAGCAAAGGAGATCAGCCGGGTCCAGGACAGAAAGATGTCTTCCGACAGGCTGATACTGCCCAGACTGATCCCGAGATTTCGGAATTCGATACCGAATGCGACCA
This sequence comes from Hyphomicrobiaceae bacterium, assembly GCA_051009955.1. Taxonomy (GTDB): domain Bacteria; phylum Pseudomonadota; class Alphaproteobacteria; order Rhizobiales; family Hyphomicrobiaceae; genus Tectiglobus. The sequence continues at coordinate 4,569 of JBPCWB010000385.1, forward strand.
TGGCGGCGCCCTGGAAGAAGAACAGAAGGCCACCAGTGGCAAGAAGTTGATTGATGGGGGCAGCATCCAATATGTAGGAGATGACGAGCCGATGCGTGAGCCAGCCTAATATTGCCGTTACGGCAATGCCACAAAGCACCGCGACGAACAGTGGCGCGCCGGCCTTGTATACGAAAAAGATCGTATACATTCCGATCATGATGATTTCCGCGTAACAGATCCAGACAACATCGACGACGCCAAAGATCAGATTCAGGCCGAGCGACAACAGCGCCAGAACGCCGCCGAGAAGCACGCCGTTAATGAGGGCTTCAATGAAAAAGATGCTGAATAGGGCTTCGCTGAATTCTGCCATGTCGCTCCCTTACATGCCCATGAAGGCCTTCTGGATATCTTCGCTCGCAAGCAGTTCTTTTGAGGTCCCCTGCATGCGCAGCGTGCCGGCCTCGATGACGTAGGCGCGATTGACAACATTGAGGACTTGTTTGACGTTCTGTTCGACGATCAGCACCGTCAGTCCGTCGCCGCGGATCGTCCTGATCAAGTCAAAGACCTGCTGCACGATGACCGGCGCCAAACCCGCGGAAGGCTCGTCCATCAGCAAAATTTTGGGATCGGACATTAAGGCCCGCCCGATCGCGCACATTTGCTGCTCGCCGCCGGACATGGTGCCCGCCAGCTGGCTGCGTCGTTCCTTCATACGCGGAAACAAAGTGTAGACGAAATCGAGGCGCTCCTGAAAGCGGGCGCGGAATTGCGGTGCGTAGCATCCCATCCGCAGATTGTCCTCGACGGTCATGCGTGCGAATAGCCGACGGTTTTCCGGAACGTGGGCAACGCCGAGACTAACGACATTGTGCGGCGGGGTGTCGAGGATGGACGTGCCCTCCATCATGATCTCGCCCCGCGTCGCAGGAATCAGTCCAGATATGACCCGCATCAAGGTCGTTTTTCCGGCGCCGTTCGGTCCAATCACGGCGACTGCTTCGCCTGCGTTCACATCGAGTGAAATGTCGAACAAGGCTTGAAAGCCGCCGTATCCGGCGTCGACATTGCGGAGCGTCAGCATGTGCTTCACTTCCCCCAGGTGGACAGTCTACGCACGATGGGCCGCCGCGGCGGTATCGTCCGCATCTGTGCCCAGATAGACTTCGATGACCTTAGGATCGGCCGCGACTTCGTGCGGTTTGCCCTCGGAGATTTTCTCGCCGTGATCAAGCACCATGACACGATCGACGACGCGCATGAGAACGCCCATAATGTGCTCGACCCAGATGATCGTCACGCCGAGCTCGCTTCTGATTTTGCCGAGCATGTCGGCAGCCTGATCCATCTCGGTGTGATCCAGACCACCAAGGCTCTCGTCTGCGAGAAGCAAATCGGGCTTGGTCGCCAGCGCTTTCGCGAGTTCGAGTTTCTTGAGACCGGCAGCGCCGAGCCCGTCGACCGATGCGCGCGGGTCGCTCGGAAGACCGACCAGTTCAAGCGCCTCGGTGGCACTGCGCCAGGCATCTTCGCGGGTGGCTGCCCCGCCATGCCCATAGAAGCCCGCTAAGGCTGCGTTCTCCAGAATGGAGAGGCGGCGAAAGGGGCGCGGAATTTGGAACGTTCGGCCCACTCCCATGCCGCAGATGACATGCGGAGCCAAGCCTGCAATTTCGCGCCCTTCCAGGACAATGCTCCCGGCATTCGGCTCAAGCGTGCCGGACAGCATATTGAAAATTGTACTCTTGCCGGATCCGTTGGGCCCAATGAGCCCAACGATTTCGCCTTTCTCGACCGAGAAATCGACATTGCTGACCGCCGTAAAGCCGCCAAAGCGCTTGGTCAGACCCTGAACGGTTAGCACAGTTCGCTCCTCCGATCCGTCATATCCGACTGCGTGAAATCATTTCGCGTAGGGCGAAGACTTCGGCAGCGGCAGAACGGGGTCAATGGTTTGCAGGGCCTTCGGCCAGGCCACATAAACCTTGCGCTTGACGTATTGCATCACAACTGGCGAGGCGCGCGTGTTTTGACCCATCATGTCGGACTTGCCTTCGTCAGGGAACTTCACGCCGAAGCCGAGTAATGTCCCGCCTTCCGGGATATCGGTTTCGAGCGCCGCTTTGCGCAGAGATTCGGCATCGATGCCGCCGTACTTCTTGATCGCACGCGGCAACACGTCGGTGAAGAAGACATGAGCATTTGATGCTGCCATGCCGACGTGAGCCGATTTGACCTTCACATCTGGCTTGGCCTTTTCGTACTCGGCACCCACCTTGGCCGTGATATCACCCAGACCGGACTTGAGAGTCTTTGGGTTCAACAGCCAGATTGAGACAGGGTCGACGTTGTAGAAATGGTCGACATCGTTGCCGAGCGCATCATAGAGCTTGTCAGCAACGCCATACCCGGCGCCGTGACCGATCAATGCTTTGAAGCGCAAACCCTGTTCTTTTGCCTGACGCAGGAAGAGCGTGATGTCCGGGTTGTATCCGGTATGAAGGATGACATCCGGGCGCTTGCGCTTGAGCTTGGTGACCAGAGACGACAGGTCCGGAGCCGTAGCCGAGTAGCCTTCCTTCAAGACGACATTCATGCCAAGCTTTTTGGCTTGGCCCTCGTTGCCGCCGGCAACGCCGGAACCGTAAGGGCCATCCTCATGAATAATCGCGAGGCGTAGTTTCTTTGGGTCAACACCCATTTTGGCCTGCGCGTTCTGGTGCAGGAAGTCGACGGACAATTCACCGAACATGCCGCCGTGCACTTGCGGGCGGAATACGTACTTGAGGTTACGGCCCTTGAGTACGGCCGGCGAGATGCATGTGGTGATCCACATGAACTTCTTGAGAGCGTCGACCTTCGCCGCCACCGGCACGCACTGCGCGCTGGAGTAGAAGCCGAGCAGCATATCAACCTTTTCCTGCTCAATCAGGCGAACGGCTTCGTTGATCGCGACTTCGGGCTTGGATTGCGCATCGGCATAGATCGGCTCAATCTTGTAGCCTTCGACGCCGCCCTGCGAGTTGATGTGGTCGATCATGATTTTGGCGCCGAGGGCTTGCAGGTCGGAACCACCACCGGCTAGAGGGCCGGTGTAGTCATAGATCACGCCGATCTTGATCTTCTTGTCAGCGCCAACGGCACTGAACGCCAGTCCTAGACTTGCAACAAGCACCGTGAGCGTCGCAAGAATCCGGCGAGTCATGCGAAATTCCCGCATGGTTTCCTCCATTGTTATTGGATGGGACCGTCTTTCTTATTGTTGTTTCGAGAGTTGAACGCACGGCGCGGTAAGCTGTCAAGCATTGGCATTGCCGGGTCGCCCTGCTCTCTAGAGAGAGCGGCTGATGATCCGCCCTGTGATGGCCGCCACGCGCCAACGCCTATCCGGGCAGAGTTTGCCAAGCCCAGCTCGTTTGAAGCCGAGCCCTCGAGGATTAGATTCCGGTTCGCTTGGCTCCGTGTTTGTCGATCGCGGCCTGGACGGCAGCGCGCGACTGTTCGCCGGCTGTTGCATATTTCTCGGCGGCGTCGTTGTAGGAGTCGATGCGGGGCTGCAAAGCGCTTTGGAACCTTGGATGCACATAGCGGCCCATCAACTCGTAGCTCTTGCAGGTCGCCTGCCAGTCGGCCCAGTTGTGGGCGAGTAGGAGGATTGCTCCGCAACCTCCATTCGAACCGCTCCAGATCCGTTCGAAATGTTCAATGCAGTCGTCGGGCGAGCCGATGCAGGCGAGTTGATTCTCTCGGAGGTAGTTAATCGGGTCGCCAATATCCGGCGGAATGATCGGGAATGTTGCGACTTCGCTAAAATATTTTGCGAAGTTCTTCAGGCCGAATTCGACATCCCTTTCGGCTTGTTCGCGTGTTTCGGCGACATGAGCGAATGTGACGATCCGCCAGTCTCTGCGATCCGCCGTGCGGCCATTCTCCTTGCTAAGAGTCTCGCAGCGCTCCCAGTTCGCACAGTGCGCTTCCATGGCGTCCTTCGACGTGCCACCCATTGCCAACATGCCGATGCCGTGCAGACCGGCGATATACGATCCTGTCGGCGAACGCGACGAAGCAACCGCCATCTCAATGTGTGGCTGGGTGTAGTTCGGCATCTGCAACTTGGCGTCAACGCACTTGAACCAATCTGACTCGTGGTTGACCGTTTTGCCCCGCAGTAAATCGATGATCACGCCTAGCGCCTCATCAAGCCGGTCGCGCTGGGTGGCTGGATCTATGCCGAGCTTGGCCGCATCGTAGACGAGTGAGCCTGGGCCGACGCCGAACATCGCGCGGCCACGCGTCATGTGATCGAGCTGAACCATCCGGTCGGCGACGATGAATGGATGATGGTAGGGCAAAGAGACGACACCGGTTCCAAGGCGGATGTGGCGTGTGCGTTCGGCCGCGGCCGCGATGAACGTGGCCGGGCAACTGATGTTCTCGAAACCACCGGAGTGGTGCTCGCCGATCCAAGCCTCGTGGTAGTTGAGCTTGTCGAGATGCACCAGCAGGTCCATGTCGCGCTCGAGGGTCAGCGTTGGATTCTCATTCGTCATATGAAACGGTGCAAGAAAGATCCCCGTGCGAACGTAGCGGTTGGTCATCGTCATCTCTTTCCCGTGGAGGCAACTGCCGGCCTTGGCCAGCAACAATCTTTCCGGCAGCGTACCGAACCGCAGCGCATCAACCAAGTGATGATTTTGGCGATGGCTGTTCGGATTGGCTATTCCGCCAGCAAATCCGAGACTACGTTGAGGCTGGGATTAAATAGCAGGCAACAGGATATTGGAGGAGGCCGACATGGACTTTGCAGGAAAGAGCGCAATCGTCACCGGTGGCAGTGGTGGCATTGGCCGGGCAACCTGCTTGGCCTTCGCCAAGGCCGGTGCCAAGGTGGCAGTTGTGGACCTTGATGGTAGCGCAGCCGAGGCCACCGCCAACGAGATCAAGGCGCTGGGCGGCCAAGCGATCTCGATTGCTGCTGACGTCACCCAGGCGGGCGATGTCAAACGCTATGTCGACACAACTGTGGAGGCGTTTGGCACGATCGACCTTTTCTTCAACAACGCTGGAATCGAAGGAAATATATCGCCTCTTGCAGACTACGATCTCGATGTTTTCGATCAGGTGATGGCGGTGAACGTGCGCGGCGTATTTCTTGGATTGAAGCATGTCTTGCCGATTATGACGGCCAAGGGTGGCGGCGCGGTTGTCAACACAGCGTCCGTTGCCGGACTTGTCGGCACGCCCAATATGTCGACCTACTGCGCATCGAAACACGCCGTTCTGGGCATCGTGCGCAGCGTTTCCGGCGAAGTGGCCCGAGACGGCGTGCGCGTCAATGCGGTGTGTCCCGGACCGGTTCAGACGCGGATGATCGATGATGTCGCCAAAAAGATAAACCCGGATGATCCGGAGGGCGTCAACGCTCGCTACGCGGCCGCCATTCCGTCAGGTCGATATTCTCAGCCGGAAGAGATTGCCGACATCGTCCTTTTCCTGTGCTCGGATGCAGCCGCCAACGTCACCGGAATGCATTTCACCATCGACGGAGGCCGCACTGCCACCGGCGGTGCCGTGACCAATGTGACCAAGACGACAAACTGACAGCTGGCAAGTGGGCATCAGACTCTAGAGCCTGATCACTTGAAATGGAACCATTCTGACGAGAGTGATTTGCGACGAGATCAAGCGGACCGGCGAAAGGCGTAGCGGCGCTACGGATGAGACGGGACGCGAAGGAGTCGTCGCAAATCAATTCGTCCCTTCGGGTTTCCAAGCGGCGGCCGATCAGTGCGTCAGACGACTTGCCCGTAGCCCCGCCACGCGCCGCATCGCCTTCCTGCTGGCTCGGCACGCCGCTTGCGAAACAGAATTGAATCCATTTCAAGTGATCAGACTCTAGGCAGCCAGGGCGCGCTCGACCCATTCGAGTCGGTCCTGGCCGAAATGCAGTTCGCCGTCGACGATCATGATCGGGGCACCGAAGACGCCACGAGCGACGGCGGCGCTCGTCGCGTCGATCAGGGCCTGTTTGACCTCTTGCTGCTGGATGGCCTCAGCCATCGCCATTGCATCGAGGCCAGCACTGGCGACCACCTCTTGAAGAACATCGGTCTGTGCGATGTCCTTCTGGTCGACCCACATGGCGCGAAATATGGCGGCATTGTAGTCCTCGAGCCGGCCAACGGCCTTGGCCCATATCGCCCCGCGCATCGCAGCCATGGTGTTGATGATGAAATGCGGGTTCATCGCATAGGGCACATTGTAGTGTTTGGCATACCTGGCGATATCTTCGAACAACCATTTGCCCTTCAATTTGACCATCACCGGGGACTGATTG
>JBPCWB010000386.1:0-2793 GCA_051009955.1 Hyphomicrobiaceae bacterium
AGTTTGTGAGATTGGCTCGTGATCGTGTCAGATCCGATATGATGACCGCTTTGGCTCGGTAGGCCGACTGATCGGAAAGTTTCCACTGCCCCAATAGATCTGCGACGCAAAGGTCCGGTTAGTGGACGTTTCACCATTGGCACGAGTCTCAACGTCGGTGAACTGGTGCGGGCGGCGCAACACGATCAGCGGCGTGGCACCATGTCAGCTTTGATCAACTATCGACATTTGCCGAAGTTGCATCGATCCGCAGGCTAAGACCAAAGAATATGGCAGGAATCCCTCGAAAGCAGACAATGTTTGCTCGTTACGATCCACCAACGGCTCTGGGAGCAGCCGCCTTCCGGTCCGGCGTATCCTTCGTGCCGGAAGGGATGTCGTCCGTCCCAATCGACTCGACCCAATTCATGGAGCAATCTCATTCGTGACTCACTTGATTGGCGCGTCCTATAGTCTGTTTCAACTGGCTGACCCCTTGTGAACGGCAGATCGGGAACAGCGAGGCATGAGTATGCTGGGCGGCGTTGCAGATCGTATAATGACAGGATGGCGACTTGTTGCGCCTGGCTACCGCCTTATGGGGGCGTTGCTCTTTACACTAGCCGCGGCGCAGAATGCCCAAGGGCAGCAAGGTCCCTGGGCAACGCTGCGCTCAGACATGGTGAGCACCATAGAGACTCATTCTCGGTTGTTGCCCAAGGCAGTCGCACCTGACGGAATATCTTCGAAGGTGCTCGAGGTCATGGGCAAGGTGCCGCGGCACCGTTTTGTGCCTGAAAGACAGCGCAGCCGGGCCTATGCGGACACACCACTTCCGATAGGCTATGGGCAAACAATTTCTCAGCCCTTCATCGTTGCGTTGATGACTCATCTATTGAACACCGCCCGCTCTGCGACGGTGCTCGAGATTGGCACCGGATCCGGTTATCAGGCGGCAGTGCTTTCGGATTTGGTCAAAGAAGTGTGCACAATCGAGATCATACCGGGGCTGGGCGAGGCCGCCGCCCGGCGTTTCACAGAACTCGGCTACGACAACGTTAAGACCAAGATCGGTGACGGCTATTTTGGCTGGCCCAAATGCGGTCCGTTCGACGGCATTCTCGTGACGGCAGCCGCGGGGCACGTACCGCCGCCATTGGTCGAACAACTGAAGCCCGGCGGCCGGATGGTAATTCCCGTCGGCGGCGTGTTCGAGATCCAACATCTGACGTTGGTGGAGAAGTCAAGCGATGGACAGATCAGGACGCGCCAATTGTTGCCGGTGCGGTTCGTGCCACTGACACGAGGCGGGAAATGACGACGTACCTGGCGCTCGTCGTTATCTCGGCGGCAACGCTGGCATACGAAGTCCTTCTGGTCAGGCTCTTTGCGATCATCCAGTGGCACCATTTCGCCTTCATGGCGATCAGCATCGCATTGCTCGGTTTTGGCGCCAGCGGCACCCTGTTGGCTCTATCGCAGGATTGGGTCAAGTCGCGCTTCACGGAGATCTTTGCTGCCAGTTCCGCTCTATTCGGCGTATTCGCGCCAGCGAGTTTTATACTGGCTCAATCCTTGCCATTTAACGCCCTCATGGTTGTCTGGGAGCCCGGCCAGCTTCTTTATCTGCCAATACTATATCTGCTCTTAACGCTTCCGTTCTTTTTGGCAGCCACTTGTATCGGTCTGGCGTTCGTCTGTTTCGGGGACAGCATCGGCCGCGTATATGCCTACAACCTGATGGGATCTGCCGTTGGCGCGCTGGGCGTCATCGCGACACTCATCGTCTCTGAACCTTCTGTCAATTTACGCCTCATTGCCGCGTTGGGGTTTGTTTCGGCCGCGTTGGTCGTGCTGGATCAGAGGCTCACGCGCTGGCGCGCTCTCTCCGGCGGCGCCGCAGCCTTGGGCTTTGTGGTCTTGGTGATTCTGCCCGATGCCTGGTTCGGCCTCAGGATCTCGCCGTACAAGGGATTGCCACAAGCGCTTAAGGTCTCTGAAGCAAAGGTCTTGAGCGAGCGCTCTGGCCCACTCGGTCTTCTGACGGTTGTTGAAAGTCGCAAGGTTCCGTTTCGCTATATGCCTGGCTTAAGCCTGAACGCACCAGCGGTTCCGCCGCGCCAGCTCGGTGTGTTCATTGATGGCGGCTCGATGACGACCATCAACCATTATGACGGTCGGCGCAAACAACTGGCCTTCCTCGACTACTCAACGGATGCACTCGTTTATCATCTCATTCAACGCCCTACCGTCCTGGTGCTCGGTGCTGGCGGCGGCCGCAGCGTGTTACAGGCACTCTATCACAATGCCCAGCGCATTGATGCAGTAGAACTCGACCCGAACATGGTCAGTCTCGTCCGGCAAGACTACGCAAATATGGCCGGGCACATCTACAGCCGGCCGGAGGTACACATCCACGTGGACGAGGCACGTGGCTTCGTGACATCGAGCCAAGATCGGTGGGACGTCCTGCAGATTCCCTTGCTGGATGCCGCCGGCGCCGGAGCAGCGGGGGTTCACGGGTTAAGCGAGACGTATATCTATACGGTAGAGGCACTCGAAGGTTATCTGAGACATATCAGACCTGGCGGATGGCTGAGCATTACGCGCTGGCTCAAGATACCGCCTCGCGACGCACTCAAACTCTTCGCTACGGCCTTGGATGCGCTGCACCGTCTGGGTATTGAGGCGCCAGAGAAGAGCCTCGTTCTGTTGCGCGGTATCAACACGACAACGCTTCTGGTCAAGCGCGGTGCCGTGACCCAATCGGAGATCGCTCGGGTTAGGGCGTTCTCGCAAGAGCGCTCGTTCGAC
>JBPCWB010000387.1:0-3227 GCA_051009955.1 Hyphomicrobiaceae bacterium
TACTTACCCGCTTCATCGAAATCGCCTTGGCCGTCCGCCGTCTGGGGACGCCGCGGGATTTGTCGCGTTCGCGGGGATCCATATCGATGATGCTGCGCGTGAGTTGCTTGAGATTGGCCATCATCGACGATCGCCCCCATTCGCCGGTGCGATCGTTCCCCAGCACGATGTCATTGCGATGTTCCGCCAGCGAGCGACTTCGCTCGCCAAGCTTGTAGCGAATTTCGTGCAGCTGCTTCGGATCTCCCGTCAGAAACAGCCAACCTGGCCTGACACCAAACGCCGTCGCATAGGCCTTCAAAGCCTCGGGCGTGTCACGCACGGGGTCCAATGAAATTGAATAGATGAACAGGTCACGACCAAGGCGATCACCCAGTTGGTCCTGCACGATAGACATGCGCGCGGATTGCAGACCACAGATATCCGGACAGTTTGTGTAGACGAAATTGACCGCAACGATCTTGTTCTCGATGAGATCCTTGTAGAAGTTGTATGCCTTTCCGTGTTGGTCCACGACGCGATAGTTCGGAAAATACTTTTCGCCCCAGCGTGCGCCTTTCGGGGCCGCATCGGCAACACCCAACGTCGCGGCGAGCGCGAGGCCCAGCGCCGAAAGCCCCTTCATCCAGCCAATCCCCATGAAAGAACCTTTCCGCTGACAACTATTGGCGGCAAGTCCATCCGTTCTTCAACACCGCCCTCAACCCACCACCCTGAGCTAGGACCGGCCCGTCTATCCACAAAGGCCTGACCGACGCACACCGCGGCAACGTGCTCGTTAACATCGCCGAACGTTGTCAGCCACGCCCGCTTCCTGAGGAGCTCTGCGCCTTCAAGAACTCTGGATTTCTGGGGTCCCCTTCCGGGAGAATTTCGGGGGTCAAAAACTCAACGCCGTCCGGCGTCGGGTTCGGCGTTGGAATGATGGCGGCATGGACGCTGTCGTCGCTCTTCAACACGTCGAACCGCAACAACATTGCGAAGTCTTCGTGCACCGTATTGTGGCAGTGGTTGACGTACGCTCCGCCATACTCACCGAATTGGACTTGGAACGTCACTTTGCCGCCACGGCCCAACTTCCAAACATCCTTGCGAACAAGCCGTTCGGTCGCCCTGATCCGATCGTCGCCACGGTTGATGGTCACGCCTTCTTCGGTATGGAGATGGATGGGATGATCCCATCCGCCGCCACCGTTTTCCATCGTCCAGTGCTCCACTTCACCCGGCCTTGGAATGAGCATTGACACCCGGTTCGCGTTCAGCGAATGGGCGTCTTCACCATTGACCTTCACGGTCCAAGGGAATGCTTCTCTTTCACCGCATTCGGGTATGCATTGTCCCAGCACTTCGTCGCGAGAATCTCCACCGCCGCGGACCCACTCGACGTGTCGCTCGCGAACTGGTTCGACAATCGGTATCTGCTCCGTCAACGTTTTCGGAACGCGGCTCATATCCGTGTCACCGGCGCGGTGTATATATCCCGGCTGATCGACGCTTTCGACCTGGCTTACGACCCTGAACTGCATCACCGGACCGACGGCAGGATCATCGCGCGTGTCGCCGCGACGCATTTTCCGGACCGAAATTCGGCGATCCGGGCGGCGCCCATCTTGGTGGGCAAGCAGGTTGACGAGTTCGAGGCTCTCGCCGGGGCTGAACTGGGAAAAATCGACCACGATGTCGTACCGCTCGGCTGAGCCTTGGACATCGAGCTCTCTGAGACTCAATGGGTTGACCAGGAAATTTCCGTCGTTCGCGATAAATTGGAATCGGACACGCCGATCATTTGAATCGAGCAGCGCGAGCTTGAGCCAGCGCGACATCGAAGCATTCAAGATCCGGAATCGATACTTCCGCGGAAGGACTTCGAAGTAGGGCGAATATGCGAAATTGACGTGCAGCTGGTCGCCCAGGAAGCCGTCCGTATCAAAGATGTCGAAGAAGTACTGGCCCTCTTGATCTGTCGCCCAATCCGCGATCATCAAATTGATGTCAAAATCGATATTGCCCCAATCCAACAAGAAGCCGCTGGGAAGGCGGTGATTTACCGTGTCGAAAAGTTGCTCATTGCCGCGATCCGGACCGCTGTAGTAGTTGAGCATGCCTGCAAATCCCTTGTAGACATTCTCCGCCGTGAAAAAGAAACGGTGGTCGTGGTACCAGAGTGTACCTTGCAACTCGCGAAAATCCCCAGGCACGCGTGTCAGTCCGCCATTTCCATCAGGTCCCGAGGCGCGATCGTCAGCGGCATCCTGGTTAATGGTGTCAGCGCGTGCCAACGTCAGACCCCAGTGATAGTCAAAAAACTGCCCGGGGAAGAAATGGGCATTCGATGCACCGTCGCTGGCAGACGCATTGTGGGCGTTGTGATTATGAATGGCGGGCTCGTTACGACCAAACCCACCATTCTGCGAGCGATCCAGTGGCAGGCTATTGTAGATACGTGTCACGACCGGCTCGCCATAGCGCGCCTTGATGAGCGGCGGCGGCAGTACGCCACGCGTGCCACGAGAACCTCCTCCAAACGTCCACACACTGTTCGGATTCTGCGCCGGCATCGCGGGATGAAAGTGGGTGTTGTCCGAGATCTGGCCCAGCGACATCACGTAGGCGACTTGCGGAAAATACTCGAGCCAACGCTGATGTTGGAAGTATTCACCAGGCGGACGCCCTTCCATCGGGCCCGTCTTGCGCCACGGATTATAATACTGTGTGCGTCCAGAGCTATTAAACTCGGTATGATAGGACAGTCCTTTCACCGCGGGTTCGGGTGACGTGTCGGGGAACATGCCGACCTGCTGACTCTGCCAGGTCTGCCGATCTAGGCGCTGCGGCGATTGAAGGTTCAGACGTGGCAGCGCCTGCGTGAACGGGCGGGCGCCGAAGAGCGGTGTTGGCGGTGTTCCGGTCGGTATGTCATCACCGGCAAAAGCACTTTGGGCGAACGGGCTGAGGCCGTTCTTTAGCGCCAATGCCCCTGTCGCCGTGAAAATGCCCCACTTGAAAAGATCGCGGCGGGTAATCTGCCCATCCGCAAGGGCTTTGACGATTTCCGCGCGATTGTTGCGGGCGTTCTGCGCCTCATGGAGACGCCTGCGGGATACACCTTTTGACAGATACATGCGCAGCCTCAATCACAATGCTCAGACTTAATTGATGTACAGGCAACTGAGATATTCGAGTGACACTTTCCGGAGGAGGATGGGGATCGCCAGCAACGCCCGGAC
>JBPCWB010000388.1:0-2506 GCA_051009955.1 Hyphomicrobiaceae bacterium
ACCTCGCGCGCCCGCGATCGCGCCTCGCTCCTGCTTGCATTGAGATGGATCACGACCGCTTCGCTGATCTGGTCGCCGATCGTGAGGACTGGATTGAGGCTCGTCATCGGTTCCTGAAAGATCATTGCGATCCGGTTGCCGCGAATGTCACGCATCTCCGCTTCCGAGAGACCGCGGAGGTCCTGGCCGTCAAAGCGGATCGTGCCGCCAACCGTTCGTCCGATACGCGGTGGAATGAGGCGCAGGATCGAAAGCGCTGTCACGCTCTTGCCGCAACCCGACTCACCGACGATGCCAAGGGTCTCGCCGGCCGAGATGTCGAAGCTGACACCGTCGACGGCGCGTGTAACGCCATCTTCGTTGAAGAAATAGGTCCTCAAGTCGTCGACCTCGAGGAGAGGTTGAGCGGTTGACACGGTGTTCGACGGCATGGCTTGGAACCTCTACATGCGGCGCGCGATGCGCGGGTCGAGGCGATCACGTAGGCCGTCGCCGACCAGGTTGACGGCCAGCACGACAAGCGCCAAGGCGATACCTGGCCAGAAGATGCACCAGGGCGCGCGGCCGAGATAGAGCCGGTCCGCCGCGATCATGTTGCCCCAGGTCGGTATCTCCGGCGGCGTACCGGCGCCGAGGAATGACAATCCGGCTTCGACCAGGATGGCGGAAGCGCAAATGTAGGTCGCCTGTACGATCAACGGAGGAATCGTCGGCGGCAGGATGTGGCGGATCAGAATTTTCCACGTCGGCGCACCGCCGGCAATCGCTGCCTCGACGAACGGCTGCTCGCGTGTCGACAACACGACCGAGCGTACGAGACGGACGACGCGAGGAATTTCCGGGATGACAATCGCCATGATGACGATACCGACGCTGGCATTGAACAGCGAAACGAGTGCGATTGCGAGCAGGATCGCAGGGATCGCCATCAGGCCGTCGAGCAGGCGCATAAAGATCGCCTCGATCCAGCGCACGACGCCTGCCAGCAGTCCGAAAATGAGGCCGATCACGACCGAGAGGACCGCGACCGAGATGCCGACGATCAGCGAAATGCGCGCGCCGTAGACGGTCCGCGCAAATACGTCACGGCCTAGCTGATCCGTGCCGAACCAGAACGCGTCGGATGGCGGCTTCAGGCGCTGGATTGGCTTCATGGTGTAAGGATCGCCGGCGAAGAAGGGCGCGATCAGGGCCAGAAGGACCATGAACGACAGGATGGCAAGGCCGATCACGAGCGTCGTATTGCGCCTGACGAACCGCCACAGGCGCGCCATGGACGAAGGCACAGGCCGCACGACTTCGGCGATAGCTGCCTCCTTGCCCATTACGTTCTGATCCTGGGGTCGAGCAGTGTGTAAGAAAGGTCGACGAGTAGATTGATGATGACATAGGTCCCTGAAAACAAGAGCATGACGCCCTGAATAATCGGATAGTCGCGATACTGGATCGCATCAACTACAAGCCGGCCGATACCGGGGATATTGAACACTGTCTCCGTGATGACGACACCGCCGATCAGCAGCGCGACACCGATCCCGATGACAGTTACGATTGGCACGCCGGCGTTCTTCAAGGCATGCTTCATGAGAACCGGACCCGTCGCCACACCCTTGGCATGGGCGGTGCGGATGTAGTCCTCGGCGAGAACATCGAGCATGGCGGCGCGCGTAATGCGTGCAATCAAGGCCACGTAGGCGAGGCCGAGCGCGATTGACGGCAAGATCAGATGCCGCAGCCAGGTGACAAAGCCCTCGCTGATCGGTTCGTATCCCTGCACCGGGAGCCAGCGGAGCTGAATGGCGAAGACGTAGATCAGGATGTAGCCAACAACGAAGACGGGCACGGAAAAACTCGCAACCGAAATCGCCATGACTGTGCGATCAATCCACGTCCCGACTTTCCAGGCCGCCAGGACGCCGAATGAGACGGCGATTAGGACGGCGAGCAGGATCGTCGTCGTAGCCAACGACAGCGTTGGCTCGAGCCGCTGCAGAACAAGTTTCGACACCGGTTCGTTCGAAAAGATCGAGATGCCCAGATCGCCCACCAGGACGCGAGAGGCCCAGCGCCAGAATTGAACGATCAGCGGATCGTCGAGGCCCATGTGCTTGCGAATAGCGGTGATCTGTTCAGGTGAGGCGTTGTCGCCGACGAGGATGGCGACAGGATCGCCGGGCGCGATGCGCAGCAGTAAAAAGATTATCACGGCCACGATCGCCATGACGAACACGGTCGAGGCCAGTCGGCGCGCAATGTATGCAATCATTTGGAACTCGGGTTGCTGGCGCCAGGGGGATGCCGCCGCCGGCAAGGCGACGGCACCGATGTATCAGGCTTTCTTCACGTTCCAGAACGGCACGTGGCTTGGCACCGGCACGAAACCGGTGACGTTCGCGCGGTGCGCGACCGGCGGCGCCCACTGACCGAGGATCGCCATCGGCACGAAGTTCCAGGCGTTTTCTTGGATCTTTCTGGCGATGGCCTGGCGCTCTTCGATCGTGGAACC
>JBPCWB010000389.1:0-6926 GCA_051009955.1 Hyphomicrobiaceae bacterium
GCGGCACAGTCACAAGACGCCAAGCCGGAGCATGACAGTTTGTTGTCGCTGCGCATGGCGACCGACAAGCCCTTTATCATTCATCGCAAGGCAAACATCGTCGCAACGGCTGTCAATCAAGTGCCCGACCGCGTATGGAGAAAGCGTCGAGAGAAACGTGTCGCGGCGCGGCTCCCTGCTGTGCTTTCGAAAGAAGGCTCCTCGAAAACACGGTCCTGTATCATCCTCGACACATCATCCGGCGGAGCCAGGATTCAGGTTGAACCAGACAAACTCAATCATGCCATTGGCCAGCTCTTTGTCGGCGATACAATAACGCTGATGTTCGAAATGGGGCAAAAGCAGACGTCCGTGACTTGCTTGGTCGTTTGGGTTGACGGAATCTATTGCGGAGTAAAATACAGCGGTCAGTTCTCAACAAAAAACGTCAGGTCCAATAAGGCCGGAACAAATAACTCATCCCAAAATACGAGACGGGCCGACAATTCCAAATCAACGAACAGGACATTGGGCAGGTTCTTCAAGAGCGAGGACGAGGTCGCCCAGCCTTCCAACTCTCGACCATAAGCACTGTTCGCGAAGGCCGACAGATCTGACTGGACCCCACCCCTTCCGTCGGGGCTGCGCTCAACCCATAGGGTACGCCGCCGGGAAATGGATTTGCGCTCCGCGACATCCATATCCCAGAGCTGGTTCAGGTCACGCAGGAGGCGTCATCGACGCGTCTGCATATCCACCAAGTTTTGATGTCCTAAGGCCGCTTGCAACCAATGCCTCGGCGAACGCCGTGGCGCACACAATGCCATCAATCATTGGCGCTCCATGCTCGGCCTCCAGCCTTTTTGTCAATTCCGTCATTCCGGCACAGCCAAGCACGACCGCTTCCGCATGGTCCTCTTCAATCGCCGATCGCACCTCTTTCGAAAGCCTGCCATAAGTCCCGCTGTCATCGGCCTCCAGATCCAATACAGGAATATCGCTTGCACGCACGCCCGTGCATCGGGCCATCAGTCCATAGCGCACGAGATTGGCTTCGATGCCAGGAACCGACCGCGCAAGTGTGGTGACCACCGAGAACCGACACGACAGCATGCTGGCGGCGTGGAAGGCAGCCTCTCCGATACCGAGCACCGGAACGTCGACGGCGCAACGTGCAGCGTCAAGTCCAGTGTCATCAAAACAGGCTATGATAACGGCATCAATGTCATCAAAGCGCGAGACCTCGGCCAGGAGTCCCGGAAGACACATGGCGACATCATGAAAGCCCTGAATACTGGCTGGGCCGTCCTTGGGATTTGTCGCAATGATCTCAGTGCCTGGCCGCGCCACAGCGCGCGCGGCGATCGCAGCCTTTTCGGTCATTGAAGCTGTCGTATTTGGATTTACAATAAGAAGACGCATGCACCGCTCACTCAAATATCCGCGCCAAGATACAGCGCCTTGACGCGATCGTCCTCGAGCAGGTCCCGCGATTTGCCCTCAAGAGCGACCGTGCCGGTTGTCAGAGCATAGGCCCGATGCGAGACACTCAGTGCCATCCGCGAATTCTGCTCCACCAATAGGACCGAAACCTTCTCATCGCGATTGATGGCAACGATTGATCGCGCGATGTCTTGTACCAGTTTCGGCGCAATGCCAAGCGACGGCTCATCCAGCAAAAGCAGGCGGGGTTTGGCCATCAGCGCGCGGCCAATGACCATCATTTGCTGCTCGCCACCGCTCAGTGTTCCTGCTGATTGAGAGAAGCGTTCCCTGAGCCGCGGAAATCGGTCCAGCACATCATTCAGCGAGTGCTCGATCCCGGCCTTGTCATCGCGGGTAAACGCGCCCATCAGCAAATTGTCCTTGACCGACATGAACGGAAAGACGCGGCGGCCTTCGGGAACCATAACGATTCCCATTCTGACGATTTCGGCCGTCGACTTGCCGTTGAGCCGTTCACCGTTGAATCGAATCTCGCCGCTGCGGATTCCCTGCAACCCCGTGATCGCCCTCAGGATCGAGGACTTCCCGGCTCCGTTGGCCCCAATCAGCGCGACCGTCTCGCCCTCGGCCAAACTCATCGACACACGCTTCAGTGCATAGACATGATCGTAATAGAGTTCGACATTTTCGAAACTGAGCATCTGTTCCATCGGCTAAATCTCAATGGCCTGATCATCGCTGCCGAGATAGGCCTCGATGACCTTGTCATTCTCCTGGATTTGAGCCGGCGTCCCCTCCGCGATCTTCTCGCCAAAATTCAAAACGACAATCCGGTCGGAGATCTTCATGACGGCCGGCATGTCGTGCTCGACCAGCAGAATCGTGACGCCGCGGTCTCGTACGCCGCGAACAATTTCAACGGTACGCATGGTCTCGTCGTGGTTCATTCCGGCGAATGGCTCGTCAAGCAGCAAGATCGTCGGATTGGTCGCGAGGCCGATCGCGATGCCAAGTGCGCGTAGATGGCCTTGCGGAAGGTTGCTTGCCAGTTCATCTGCAATCTCACTCAGGCCAAGAAAACCAAGAATCTCATCTGCCGACTCGGTGAAACTGCGTTGGTCGGAATTGGCCGCCTCGGTCCCCAGGAAATAGCCAAGCAAACTGGCCTTCGAGCGCAGATGATGCGACACCACGACGTTGTCGCGCACGGTCATATTCTTGAAGATCGTCGTTTCCTGAAACGTTCGGACGACGCCTTTGCGGGCAACAATATGCGGCGCAAGATTGGAAATGCGCTCGCCCCGGAATCGCACCTCCCCCGACGTTGTGCGCAGGAATGAAGCGATGAGCTTGAAGAGCGTTGATTTCCCGGCGCCGTTCGGGCCGATCACCGAGACAATTTCCCTCTCCGACACGTCAAACGACACCGTGTTGACCGCGATCAGCCCGCCGAACCGCTTGGTTACGGCCTCGATTTCCAGCAACGGGCTCATTGATTCGGCCTCTTGTTGCCGGTCAAACGGATGCTCATGAGGCCGTTCGGTAAAACGAGTATGAGAAAGATGAGGATGCTCGAGTAAATGAGGAGCTGGTATTTGCCGACCTGAAAGAGCAGATCCCAGCCGAAATAGAGAACAAGTGTTCCAAGCATCGGGCCGAAAACGTAGCCCAGCCCGCCCAGGAAACAGTTCAGCATAAAATTGACCGAGTCCGTCACCTGGAAGCTCGACGGATAGACCGACTGGGAAATGGCCACAAACGTCGCGCCGGCGATGCCACCGAGGAAGGACGAAACGGCGTAGGCAATGATCCGCAGGTTGGTGATGTTAACGCCGATAGACGAGGCGAGCTCTTCGTTTTGTTGCAAAGAACGACACAAATGACCAATGCGGGAATTGACCAGGCGATAAAGACCACCAAAGCACAGAACCATCAGTACAACCGACACGTAGTAGAAAGCCAGCTTGGGATTCTCCAGCGCTGCGAAATCCGGCAGCAGCGGAATGCCAAAAAGACTGACCTCGCCCGGCAATGGTATCGAGACGATTCCCTTGGCGCCGTTGGTAATGGGTAGAGCCAATGCAGATAGTCGGGCCACTTCGGTGAGCACCAGCGTCACCATCGCGAAATACACGCCCCGCAGACGCAGGATCGGAAGACCGATCGCGACGCTCAGAGCGGCGCAAAACAATCCGGCGAGAGGCAGCGTCGCCCAGAACGAAACTCCATACTTGACGACAAGGATGGCCGAGACATAACCACCTGCCAGAGCATAGGCCCCTTGGCCGATATTGATCCGGCCGATATAGAATGTGAACCACACTCCTCCGCTAGCGATCGACAGCAGCGCAACCGAAGTCAGGGTGTAGTAGAAGTCCCACCGCCCCGTCAATTCGATCATTGCCGGAACGCCAACCAGTAAGACCAACAGGAAAATTGCGACGCCGATCAGCTCTTTGGTATTCATTGCTACGACCTCTCTATCCCCAGGGCTTGCCCATCAACCCCTGCGGACGTATGGCCAGGAAGACCATCAACGAGGCAAAGATAGCTAGATAGGTTATGTCACCGTATTGGGAGAGCAGAGTCAGCCCGACCGATTCCATCATGCCAAGAATGAAACCCCCAGCAATCGCGCCAGAGATGACGCCGGCACCACCAATCATGACCATCATGAACGCCTTGATTGACGTGGGGCCGCCCATCCCGAGGTTGATACCCGTGATCGTCACGAGAAGCCCGCCGACAATTCCCGCGAGCATTGCACCCAAGGCAAATCCAATCATCGAGTAGCGGTCGACATCAACGCCCATGAGCTGAGCGGCGACACGGTCCTGTGCGAGCGCGCGCATGGCGCGGCCAGCCTTGGAATACTGCATGTACAGAATGAAGCCGACGATCACCGCGATGGCCAGAGTCCCGATCAGAATGCGATCGTAGGGCATGATGATGCGGAAATCCCAGTTGAACACACCGTTGATGATCTTGGGGACGCCGCGCTGTTTCTCGCCAAATAGCAACAGAATGACAGCATCGAGGAAGAACGCGATTCCAGCCGCGAGGAGCATCGTGCTTTCCTCGCGGAGCGATCGTTTGATGACCGGTCGAAAAAGAAACTTCTCGATGATCGCGCCGACGACCAGCAGCGTTAACGCGGAGGCCAGCAGACCAACGACGAACGGCAGGCCGAGTTGCGCATAGACCGTGTAAGTCACAAATCCGCCCAGCACATACATCTGCCCGTGAGCAAAGTTGAGCACGTTCATCAAGGCGAAGATCAACGTCAGCCCGAGGGCGATCAACGCATACTGCGCACCGAGATAAAGGCCGTTGGCGACGATCTGTTCCATGTCCGAAAGCTATGACCTGAAAGGGCTCGGATTGCAGGACCCGAGCCCCGGAATTTATGGACGGCAGCAGCCGATGGTTAGTCGACGGATGCCACGAAGAGTGTCTCGAACTTGCCGTCTTTGTAGACATTGACAACGAGAGGCACCGCGACCTGCCGCTTCTGACCAAACGACGTCATGCCGACATACTTGAGCTTGGCGTCACCCTTCATGTACGGATTGGCCGCCTCAAATGTGTCCATCGTTTTCTTGAATGCGGCCACGTCGTTGATCGCCGCCGGATTTGCCTTGAGCGTCTCAAGGATATACTCGAGCGCATAGACCTTGGTATTCGACTCGTCATTGTATTCGCCGAACATCTTGGTGTAGCGCGTGACGAATTCCTTCATCGCGTCCGTCGCAATCTTCGGCGTCGATGCGCCGCCGACGGAAATGAAGCCGTTTGCGAGTTCACCGGCGCCTTCTTTCAGGACCTGTGCATCCTGTGCCGTCTCAGTCGAGATGAGACCGGTGTAGCCCAGTTCGCGCGCCGATCGAATGAGCTGAGGTGCGTTCGCAGGCGCAACGCCGGAAAGCACGAGCAGGTCCGGCTTCAGCTTGACCACCGGCGTGATGACCGGAGTGAAATCGGTCGTGTCGACCTGATAGGTGATGGTCGACGAAACCACCTTCAGACCCAAAGCCTTGGCTGCTGCAACGCCACCATCTCTTTGACTGAGCGGATCTGACTCATTGGCGGCAACGAAGGCGACGGTTTTTACGCCCTTCTTGTCCTTGAGGTACTGGTAAATCGCCGGGCCCGATTGATAGTTGGCAACCATGCCGAGTATCGCATTGGATGCCGGCTTTTGGTAAAGGGATTTGGGGAACGCATAAGGGAAATACATGATGCCCTTCTGCTCCGCCACCGGACGAACCGCGGCAGCACCATCGTCGACATTCGGGCCAACGACATACCGGATGCCTTCCTGGGCCATTTTCTCCATGCCCGCGATCGCGCGCTTCGGGTCCTTTTGATCATCGAAGGTGACGATCTCAACATCGTAGGTCTTGCCGCCGATCTTGACGCCGCCAATTTCGTTCAGCCAAGCGGCACGGGTCTGCATGGACCGGACATTGGAGATGCCCCAGGCTGCCGCCGGCCCACTTGTCACGCCGACAAATCCAATTTTCAGTTTTTCGTTTGCTGCCCAAGCGCCTGACGCCAGGACCGCCGCCGATAGTGCTGCAAGTCCCGTGATCATCACGGTCGATCGTAGGTTCATATTAATTTCCTCCCATACCTGGCCACGCAGTCGAGAGCGGGCACAACAGTTATGTTAACAGTATCAGTGTTGCAATTGTTAACAATCTTGTCAAAAGAATATATTGGGCTATTTTGTTGGAGGACCAGATTCTACAGTTGCGGTGTCGATCACGGCGCGAGATGGTGCGCTGCATCAATGCTCCAACGTGTTGCAATACAGAAGGAAATGAATTGGTGGCAGATCAGGCAAATCAAGACCGGCTGGAGACGCCATTTGGCCACGCGCCTGAAGAGCAGCAAATCGTTGAGCGGATCCACGCTGCTGTCATGGAACAGCGCCTGCCACCGAGTACGAAACTCAGCGAGGCCAAACTCTGTGAGGCTTTCGGTGTCGGACGGATGCGCGTGCGCAGGGCACTGCTTCTGCTCGCAAGCCAAGGCATTGTCGATCTGCCGTCAAATCGCGGCGCGTTCGTTGCCTGCCCGAACCGCAAAGAGGCGGATGATGTGTTCGGAGCGCGATTGGCGCTGGAACCTGGCATTGTTCGCGAGATCGCCAAGCACGCGACACCTGAGGAGCTGCAAGCGCTCGAACAGCACATCGAACTGGAACAACAAGCGCGGAAGCGGCGCCGGCGTCGCGACATTATTCGACTGTCGGGCGAATTTCACGTCAAACTGGCATCGGCAACCGGCAATCTTGTTCTCGCTCGGATGGTCCGCGAACTTGTGACACGAACGTCCCTCATCATCGGTCTCTTCGGCAACTCGGGCATCTCGAATTGCGAAGAATTCGAACACCTTGAGATCCTGGAGGCGATCGGTGACCGCGACGCAAGACGAGCCGAACGCCTGGTTCGATCGCATCTTGAACATATCAGGGCGGAGCTTGATCTTGCTGTGCC
>JBPCWB010000390.1:0-10127 GCA_051009955.1 Hyphomicrobiaceae bacterium
CTCCGTCCGGCTCACTCTGGTCGAACGTCGCTGTATTCCTGCGCAAGAAGGTTGGTCTCGATTTCAAAATCGCAAACTATAAAGGCGGCGGGCCGTCTGTGCGCGCAGTAATCGCTCAAGAAACAAATTTCGGCTGCATGGGCGTCACCCCGCAGGTTAATTTCATGAACGCCGGAAAACTTCGGTGTCTAGCAGCAACTGTTCCGGAAGACTGGAATACAGCTGGGACGACAATTCCAACCATGCTGCATGAGATCAAGGATCCGCTCTTCGCGAAGACGATGCCTTGGACAAACATTCATGGCGTGGCCTTGAAGCAAGGCGCACCGGCTGACGTTCTCGCTGCCGTCGACAAGGCGTTCGCGACGGCGATGGCGGACAAGTCCATGGACAAAGTCTACAACGACAACGCCTTCTTCCCGTTCCGTGCGGGGCGCGATAAGGCAAATGAGCTGATGGGTGATCGCACGGCTTTGCAGGCCTATGTCGTTGAGGTCATACTAGGGACCGCCAAGAAGACGCGCGATGAGCTCAAGATCAAAAAGATCGAGGGCTGACAGGCGGCAGCATCTGAATGTCCAATGAAGAACCAGAGCCGGCCCGGACAGGGCCGGCAAAGCAGGGTAGCGCCGGCGACTTTGTTGCCGGCCTTGCCATATTTCTGCTGGGCGCCTACGCGCTCTATGAGTCAGTCAACATGCCCTACTACGGCGACTCAGGTGTTCTCGGGTCGCCTGGACTGACGCCTGGACTGATAGCTGTCGTTTTGTTGCTGCTCTCGGCGATGCTGATGCTTCGCGCATGCGGTTTCGCATGGTCCGATTTGAGTATCTCGATCAACGCAGATATCTGGCGTGGCCTGTCGGTGCTCGCCATCATACTGGCTTATGTCGCAATACTGCCATTGATAGGCTATGCGCCGGCAACGTTCGCCATGCTCCTCATATTTCAGCTGGTGTTCGCACCAATTCGGAATTGGCGGTACATGATCATCTGGGGGCTAGGTCTTTCCGCGGTTCTGACGGCCGCTCTTTACTACGTCTTCGCTAAGTTCTTTCTTATTCCACTCCCTTGAGGCCGCGGCGTGTTTGAGCAACTGTTAATCTTGCTTGCGGATCCGGTCGCAATCGGGGTCGCCTTCGGTTCCGTGACGCTCGGCGTTATTCTCGGAGCGCTGCCCGGTTTGACCGGGCCGATGGCCATGGCTCTCCTAATCGGCGTGTCATACTCTATGAAGACGGAGTATGCGATCGTTTCCATGATGCTTATTTACATGGCCGGGGCCTACGGCGGCTCCATGTCCGCAATCCTACTCAATGTGCCGGGAGCGCCGGCTTCTGCTGCGACTGCACTTGACGGCTATCCTCTCGCCCGCAAGGGCCATGCCGGCCGCGCTATCGCAATGGCGACCATCGGCTCATGCATTGGCTCGATGATGGCTGTTGGCGCAATGGCGACACTCACGCCTTGGCTTGTCGAAGTTTCGCTCCTGTTCACTTCGTGGGAACTCTTGCTGCTCGTAATCCTCGGCATCGTTATGGCTGGTGGTTTGTCCGGTGACGATCCACTCAAGGGCCTGATTGCTGGAGCGCTTGGTCTGATGCTTGCGATGGTCGGTCTTGATGATCTTCACACTCATCCGCGCTTTACGTTCGGGTCCACATACCTTCAAGCCGGATTTGCGCTCATTGCCGCCATCGTTGGGCTTTTCGGAATCAGCCAGGTTATCGTCACGATGGCACCCAAGGACATCGGACTGGTTCGCACCGCTGCCAGCGTCGGGCGGGTGATTCCGCGTTGGGCTGACATTCGCGGCAAGTTCCGAGTCATATTCCAGTCCGGCATTATCGGCACGTTTGTTGGTATCCTACCTGGCCTCGGCGCCGATGTTGGCGGATGGGCGGCCTATGGAGCCGCCAAGCGAGCCAGCAAAGAGCCCGAAGAGTACGGCAAGGGCTCAATCGAAGGCGTAACGGCTGCAGAAACAGGCAACAATGCCGTTATTCCTGGATCGTTCATTCCCATGATTGCCCTGGGACTGCCGGGCTCTGCTGGCGCGGCGATCGTTATGGCCGCGTTATTCGTGCATGGCATGAAACCCGGTCCGACATTTCTGATCGATAACTTGCAGCTCTTCGAATACATGGTTGCCGGCTTGATGATCGGTACGGTGGTGATGTTGATCGTTGGCTTGTTGCTGGCCCACGTCATCGTGCACGTCCTCCTTATTCCACGAGAAAATATTATGGCTGTTGTCGTTGCCCTGGCCGTGATCGGCGCATACGCGAGCCAACTGCAATACGGAGATGTATGGATGATGATGGCGTTCGGCGTGTTAGCCGTCATCATGAGGACACTCGCGTTTCCGCTGGCGCCACTTATCCTCGGTCTCGTTCTGGGTAAGCTGTTCGACGAATTTCTGCGTAACTCCCTAATCATCTCCGATGGCAGTTTGATGCCGATCGTTCAACGACCAATTGCATTTGCTTTAGCTATCATCGTTGTTCTTTCGATCGTCTTTTCTATTCCGGCTGTCCAACGGGGCATGAGCAGCTTGATCAGTCGGTCTGGGGCAAAATACCCGGCAAACGAGTAACAAGGATTACTGTTGAGTATGGATCGACGCCCCAACATCCTGCCCATCGTCACCTACCAGCAACGTCGTGACACGATCGGTGCCTATGGTAGTCAATTTGAACAGAGCGAGATCGCGTATCCGCTTCTCCATCTGAAGCTTCGTCCGAATAGTCCAGACATGTTTGGTCAAAAGCGGTGGTTTCTGCCCGATGATCTTGCCCTTGTTCCATGGTTCAGATTCCTTGCGCGGACGAATGATGTCTCGGATCGTTTTCATGAATCAACACCTCATAACTAGAGCGAGTGATCTCGATGAAGCGCAATCCGCATTTGCAGCGGAGGCTGCCTGAGATGGTTAAGCTGGCAGCATACAGTCAGCTTTCACGGGAGCAGAGCGATCGTAACGCGTCCATCGCGTCGCGCTCGTGGGTCACTTCGAGGATGCTCGTTTGATAATGCCGTTTTCACCGAGACGAGCGATCTCGGCTTCGGAATAGCCAAGGGTCGCAAGGACCTCGCCCGAATGCTGCCCGACCGCCGGTAGCTCGAAGCTTTCATTGCCAGGCTCAACCGTAAATCAATCGAAGACTCCGTCTTATGAATATCGAACTTCAACACAACTTCGCCGAACTGGATAATGTCACGTTGCACTACGTTGTAGCAGGACAGGGGCCGGCTGTTATACTCATCCATGGCTGGCCGCAAACCTGGTACATGTGGCGCGATATCATTCCCGGTTTGGCTGCACATTACCGCGTTATTGCGCCAGATATCCGCGGGCTTGGAGATAGCTCGCGACCGGTCTCCGGCTATGACAAGAAGACAATCGCAAATGATATCTGGTGCCTTGCGCACGATGTGCTCGGTGAAGATCAGCTGTTCGTCGTTGGCCATGATTGGGGTGGTCCGACAGCCTATGCACTTGCGGCCCAGCATCGCGATGCCATTCGCCGTCTCGCCATTTTCGATGCGCCCGTACCTGGTGATGGCACGCCCGTCATGTTCAACAATCGCTGGCATCACGGCCTGCATTGGGAAATCGACTTTCCGGAAACGCTGACGGCCGGACGTGAGGACGTTTACCTCGGCTTCTTCTACCGCAATTGGGGCGCGCGCGTCGATGCGATCTCGCAGGAGGCGCAGCAGGAATACATTCGCGCCTATCAGCTACCTGGTGCCATGCGAGCCGGCTTCAATCTCTACCGCGCGACACCGCAGGACGTAGCGGACAACGAGGCCTTCTTGGCCGAAGGTGAATTGAACATGCCGGTGCTTTGTTATGGTGGACCACATGGACGCGGGCGTGGCATCGCGGCATTGGAGTCCTGGCAACGCGTTGCAGCTGACGTGCGAGGGGGAATTGCTGAGGGTTGTGGACATTGGATTCCGGAAGAGCGTCCGCAATGGGTTGTCGATGAACTGCTGAGGTTCTTTGATGAACAGGGTTGATGGTTGATAATATAACACGCGCTTGGCTCGGGCAGGTGCCGGCTCAGCGTCACGAATCACACTATGGCAATCGCGTCATTCGCTGTTTTGTCGAGCGACCGCATAATGCCTACGATCTGCTCAGGGACGCCGCAAACCGGAATCCGGATGGTGAGGCGCTCGTTTGCGACGACCAGCGTCTATCGTATCGCGAATTCGAGTGCGTGGTTCAAAAATGTGCTGCTGGGTTGGACGCCAAAGGTATCAATGCCGGAGACCGCGTTGCCATGCTGCTCGGCAACAGCCTGCTGTTTCCAATCGTTTTGTTCGCCGTGCTCCGAATTGGTGCGATCGCCGTGCCAATGAATGTGCGCGAGCAATCGCAAGGTCTGGCCTACATGATCGACCAGTCTGGCGCGAAACTGTTGCTATTCGACAGTGAGTTGGCAGAGCGTTTGCCGGTGCCGGATGAGGTCCCCGCCCTCGTTCACCGCGTCGCCGTCGACCGGGAGGCTCCAGTTTCTGACCTGCCCTTGCTGGCAGATCATGCAGGACCCCTCGCGGCC
Source organism: Hyphomicrobiaceae bacterium (assembly GCA_051009955.1). Classification (GTDB taxonomy): domain Bacteria; phylum Pseudomonadota; class Alphaproteobacteria; order Rhizobiales; family Hyphomicrobiaceae; genus Tectiglobus. The sequence goes on from JBPCWB010000390.1 coordinate 4,572, forward strand.
GAAGTCAATGAAGAGGATACGGCGGTTATCCTTTATACGTCGGGCACGACCGGACGCCCCAAAGGAGCGATGCTCACGCACCTCGGCATCTGCCATTCTGCGTTGCACTACGAGGCCTGCATGGGGTTGACCTCAGTCGACAGGGCTGTCGCTGCCGTTCCGCTCAGTCATGTGACCGGAGTGATCGCCTTTATTGCTTCGATGAGCCGTGCAGCGGCGACATTGATTGTCATGCCCGAGTTCAAAGCATCTGCGTTTCTAGAGCTGGCCGGGCGCGAAGAGATGACTCATTCTCTCATGGTTCCGGCCATGTATAACCTCTGTCTGCTAGCGCCGGAATTCGACGCGGCGCGGCATGCATGCTGGCGGATCGGTGGCTACGGTGGTGCACCGATGGCGCCGGCTACGATTGCGCGGTTCGCTCAGAGGCTACCGAAATTGCAATTGATGAATGCTTATGGGTCCACTGAAACCACGTCGCCCGTCACTTTGATGCCACCAGCAGAAACGGTGTCTCGTTCCGACAGCGTCGGTTGCGCCGTGCCCTGTGGCGATGTGTTGGTGATGGACGATGACGGCCACGAGGTCCCAGTTGGAGAATCGGGCGAACTTTGGCTTGGCGGGCCAATGGTCGTGCCAGGCTATTGGGAAAATCCAGCTGCCACGGCAGAAAATTTCGTCGGCGGATATTGGCGGTCAGGCGACATTGGCTCAAAAGACTCGAATGGTTTTGTTCGTGTCTTCGATCGCAAAAAAGACATGATTAATCGCGGTGGCTATAAAATCTATTCGGTCGAGGTCGAGAACATTCTTCTCACTATACCAGACGTTATCGAAGCCGCTGTTGTTGCTGAACCCTGCCCCGTGCTCGGCGAACGAGTCCACGCGCTTGTTGTATCCGATGTACTGATCGATGCTGACGACATCAAGAAGGCCTGTGCCAATCAACTGGCAGACTACAAAGTTCCCGACAGGATCACCGTGCGCACCGAGCCCCTGCCACGCAACGCAGGCGGCAAACTGCTCAAGCGCGAATTGCGAACTGGCTGATGTTCGGATTGTTGGTGCACCTAAGAGCCTGATCACTTCGAATGTCCTCACGCCGCCACCAATTGTGGGTGTCCGCTAAGTATCGTCCGGCGGATTCCATGGCACGGCGCAATCATCCTTAGCGGTATTCTGCCAGGCCATTGCACGCTCGCGCGAGCACCTGCAATGTCCAGCGCACTGCCAGTGGATCAAGGCCAACGGCCTCGAGCCACTGCCCTAAGAGGCGCGCATACTGCCTTGTCGTCAGATGCTTCACGGGCGCGCCGCGCCACGGAAACAGCCTACCTTGAGAATCTCGACCACCGGCTCTCAAGTACTCATCAACCGAGCTTCGCGTTTGCTCGGTCAATTCGAACTTTACTGGATGACCTGTCTCTTGCTGTCGAATGATGGCCCGCTCAAAAGCGTAGCCGTTCGGTGCAACATCCTCCAGGCACAATCGGACGACATCGCACCCGCGGAGCTTGCTATCAATCGCCAGGTTAAAAAGAGCAAGGTTGCGCAACCGTTTCTCCATCTGGAGCTTAGTCCGAATGGCCCAAACAATCCCGAAGCGACAGCGGCGGCCTTCAGCTCGGGTGATCTGGTAAGCACGGATAGCGCCGGCAATGTCACCCTGACCGGCCGCCTAAAAGATTTGATCAATCGTGGTGGCGTAAAGTACAATCCGTTGGAAGTCGAACCTCTGATCGAAAGTCTGCCGGCTTTTCTGCAGTGCGCAATCATGCCAAACCCTCACGCCTTCCATCTCCACGTACCGGATGAAACGCTCCGGGAAATCCGCGATCGCGTGGCCAATTTTCCCTGGCATGAGATGCCGGACGACGGCGGCTGGGCCTATGGCACTAATCTCGACTACATGAAGGAGCTTTCTGACTATTGGGTCACCACGTTTGATTGGCGCAAACAGGAAGCAGCGATCAACCGGTTCTCTAACTTTACGGCGCCGATCGACGGAATCGACATTCACTTCATCCATGAGAAGGGCAGCGGGCCGGCGCCTTTGCCGCTCATTATCAGCCACGGTTGGCCCGGTTCAGTCGTTGAGTTCTTAGAAATCATAGAACCGCTGGCGCATCCGGAGCGTTTCGGTGGCGATCCTGAAGACGCTTTCGACGTTATCGCCCCTTCACTGCCAGGCTTTGGATTCTCAGGTCGCCCGCCGCGTCCGATCGGGCCGCGCAAAGTTGCGAGCCTGTTCGCAACGCTCATGTCTGATGTTCTGGGTTACGACGGGTACTTGGCACAGGGCGGCGATTGGGGCGGCGGAATTTCCGGTTGGTTGGGATTTGATGCAGCACCAGCGTGCAAGGCCGTGCATCTGAACATCATGCAGGTACGTCATCCAGACGGTCCACAAACTCAGGAAGAAAGAGATTGGGCTGAACGCTTTCCGCAGGAGCAGGAGTTGGAAGAAGGTTACCGCATACAGCAGGGGACGAAACCGCAAACGCTCAGTTATGCAATGATGGACAGTCCGGTCGGAATTGCGGCATGGCTGGTTGAGAAGTTCAATTCATGGTCTGACACTGACGGTGACGATATCGAAAGTGCTCACAGCAAGGACACTCTGCTCACCAACATCATGGTCTACATCGTGACCAGGACGTTCAACACCGCTTCATGGATCTACTACGGCAGACGCGAAGAAGGCGGCCGCGTGATGAACACCGATGGTCGCCGCGTCGAAGTTCCAACCGCTTGCGCACTCTTTCCCAAGGAATTGCTGCGTTGGCCGCCACGAAGCTATGTCGAGCGCATGTTCAACGTGCAACGCTGGACTGAGATGCCGAAAGGCGGACACTTTGCAGCCATGGAACAACCTGACTTGTTGATCGACGACATTAGGGCGTTCGCGCGAAGTATTCGCTGATAGCTAAACTTGTTGGACTATGCGGGACGCTGCGACCGAACGTGTCGACAGATTATCTTTCTGGTTCCTCCTCATCGGCAGCGATAGCCTCAACAAAGCGTCTGAATGATGCCCGCAATCCGACATCCCAACGGCTTCAACTATGAGCTGAGCGAGTCCGAGATCGAGGGCTGCTAACCGGCGATCAATTGATTGACATTCGAGTACCTGGAATCCCAGACTGGTGCTTCTGCCGTGAGGAGAGGAGAAATGTACGCGAGACAGTTCGTCTATCAGGCATTGGGGTGTGTCGATGTCATACGAGAGTGCAATCCGGAGGTCGCCCACGACGATCTGAAGTCCTGCGCAATTTGGCATCGGCAACTTGTCGGACTGAGAATTGCGTTTCTCTGGTTTATTGGGTCGATCGGCTGGTTTGAATTAACCGATGACGCCGAATGCATAAGAAACGCTCATTATCCACCAACGCCGACGACGACGTGACCGACGCTTCCTGCTGATTGAGTTCGCGAAGCCGTTGGGATTGGCCATCCAGCGCGCACTGATGTTGTCGGAGTTGTTCGAGCTGTCATAGGTGCGGGTGCCGTAGCCGGCGCGGTCGCGATATATGCTCTAACTTGTTGAGCCTTGTGCCCCGATGTCAGACGAACTGTTCGTCATAGTCTCACCCGCGAAACACAAAGAACTCATCGTCGCGACTAAGTGGACGCTGCCAATCACCGTACCGATTGCGCCTTTCATCAATCGTCTCCGATTGAGCTATTGGTCTACCTGATGTTCCGGATGGCATTCATCGAGCCCCCAATCATGCTGCCAATCGGATTGCGGTCATTGATTTTCTTGAGTTCAATTATCTTCTGATTGCTATAGCGACGCGTGCCATAACCAGCACGGTCTCTGTAAATGTTCTGACTAGTTGAACCACTCGCCATATGATTCTTCCGATTGTTCTGCAAGGGTTCACCTGCAAAACTCACCGATCCCATTATCGCGACCAGTGCGGCGCCACCCACGAATGTCAAAGCCGTTCTGAGGTTCATCGTTCAAATCCACGTTCCTATGCCTTCAGATTGTTGATGGCGTTCATGTAGATCGTGTGCTTGCGAGGCTTCGGATTCATGGGCTTGATCGTGGTGCTTGGACTAGCGTCCTGACCCGAGTTGATGCGCTGCGGGCCTGCATGGCTCATCGAGGCTACTGCCAATCCCATCAAGACCGTGAAGGCGAATGCGGTGAGCGAAATGACTGCAATGTTCGTAAAGCGGGACATCTGAACCCCTCCTAAACCACGCGTTCATAATCGGTAGTCGCAGTGGTCGCGGAGAAGGTTCAATCGACGGCCGCTGTGTGTCTCGCGCTGCTCGATGGCGGGCCGGTTTCGACCAGACCTGACGTCGTGCTGACCGGTTTGCTGCAGAGAGTGCAGAGTAGAGGTACGGTGGATATGGAGTTAGGCCCCCGATCTCTTGAGCGCTGCGCAACGGTGCATAAACGTAAGTGAATGACGGCCCACGCTGGCAGGATCGGTCGATCCGTCACTGTCTTCACGACTCACCGCAACCTCTCACACCAAACCGCCTTGATTCCGCGCTGCCATAATGTGGCTAGCCGCTCATCCCCGAGTAGGTCGCTGATCTCCTGGTCATCGAACTTGAAAATCGCATCGGGCCGTCAGAAAGCGGACATCACGGGCGGCAGCTTATGATGTGGTACTCGTGACACTGGCCGACCGCTCGTCGGGCGACAGACCGTTGGGCTACGTCCACGAAACTGACGAAAAGGTCTCGACGCGCCCGCTGTCCGACACCGTTGTTCTCGATGGCCGAGACCAAGTCACAACGCAGGTGCCTTCACTCGGTCTCGGCCGCCGGCCTTCTTTCCGGCAGGACCACGAGCGCGACGCCGATGACCGCCACGGCCATTCCGACCAGCGCTAACCGGCCCACAGGCTCATCGAGTATCAGATAGCCCAGCAGTGTCGCCACTGGCGGCACCAGGAAAAACATGCTCGTCATGCGCGAAACGGCACCGCGCCTGATCATGACAGTCAGCAGAACCATCGATATCAATGATATGAAAACTGCCATATACAGCAGCGCGCCGACGAATGCTGGCGTCCAATGGATGACCAGGTCTTCAAAGATCAAGGCAAGCGGGCTGATCAGCATTGCAGCCACGAGAAACTGGATAGCCGAACCCGTGCGCGGGTCCATGTCGGCGCAATACTTCTTTTGATAGAGCGTGCCAAAGGTAATACCGAGCAAGCCCACAAATGCCCAGGCCATGCCTTCGATGCTGCCGAGCCCAAGCGCGAGCTTTCGCGCAACAACGAGGCCCACACCGGCGAAACCCAGTATGAGGCCGAACCACTGCCGCCGCGTTACGCTCTCACCAAGAATGGGGCCAACGACAGCCGCGGTCAGAATGGGTTGCATGCAGACGATCAACGCAGCCACGCCAGCACCAACCCCCATGCCCATGGCAAGCCATACGCCGCCGAAGTAGAGCGCTTGCAGCAATGCTCCTGCGGCGGCGATGTGTGCTACTTCGCGCCAGCTCTTCGGCCAGGGTGCGCCCATCGCAAAAGCAACGCCAGCCGTCAGCACTGTCACGACCGCATATCGTAGACCTAG
>JBPCWB010000391.1:0-4534 GCA_051009955.1 Hyphomicrobiaceae bacterium
CGGCGTCATGATCGATGATCTCGTAACCCGTGGTGTGAGCGAGCCCTACCGCATGTTTACGTCGCGCGCGGAGTACCGCCTCAAGCTGCGGGCTGATAATGCCGACCAGCGTTTGACTCCGTTGGGATTAGCGATCGGTTGTGTCGGACCTGATCGGCAGGCCCGGTTTTCGAAAAAGCTGGCAGCTCTTGCGGCCGGTGAGGAACTGTTGAAGAAACGAAATCTGACACCGAACGAAGCCCGCAAGCACGGGATCGAAATCAATCATGACGGGCGCCGCCGTTCCGCGTTCGAACTTTTGTCTTTTTCGTACGTCGACTTCGATCGCCTCATCGCCGTCTGGCCGGAACTCGATTCGGTGCCCCGGGCCATGCGGGCGCAACTCGAAATCGATGCGCGCTATGCGGCATATGTCGAACGCCAAGAAGCGGACGTCGATGCGTTGCGTAAGGATGAAGCTCTTGAAATACCATCTGATTTTGACTTCGCAGCCATTCCGAGCCTGTCGACCGAGGTTCGCCAGAAATTGCTGTCTCATCGCCCGGGCAGCCTCGCTCACGCGGCGCGGATTGACGGAATAACGCCAGCCGCGCTGTTGCTCGTGCGCGCCCATCTCAAGAAGTCCAAGCAGCGACGTTCGGCCTAACATGAACGGCTGCATCATGCCCGCAATCGACAGCCCGGAAGCTTTCAAATCGGCTTTCGATGTTTCACGTGAAACAGTCGATAGATTAAAGCTTTACGAGATCGAGTTAAAGCGATGGCAGAAGGCGTTCAACCTGATAGCACCAAGCACGTTGGATAACATCTGGCACCGTCATTTCGCCGATAGTGCGCAACTTATCGACCTCATCCCGGTCACCAGCAGGCGAATCGCCGATGTCGGATCGGGAGCAGGATTTCCCGGCCTGATACTCGCGCTGATGTGCGAAAACCGGCGTGACCTGAGAGTCACATTGGTCGAAAGCGACACCCGAAAGGCCGCGTTTCTGCGCGAATCAGCCCGCCGGATGGAAATCGCTGTGGAGATTCTGTCGACACGAATCGAAAGCAATGCGAGTGTCAACCAGCTAATTGGTGTTGATACCGTTACAGCACGTGCGTTTGCGCCTCTATCGAGGCTGTTCGATCTCGTGTCACCAGTATTTTCCAGTCATACAGTCGGCGTCTTTTTGAAGGGGCGGCATATTCTGCGCGAAATCGAGCAGGCTGAAGAGTCATGGTTATTCGATGTCGAGTTGCATGACAGCATGACCGAAGCAGCTGCAAAGATCGCGGTTGTACGGGATCTCAAACGTAAACCGGAGGGTACAGCGTGACGGCACAAAACGCAGGCTCTAGTCAGCTCCGCGTTCTCGCGGTCGCCAACCAGAAGGGCGGGGTCGGTAAGACGACAACTGCCATCAATCTGGGCACGGCACTCGCCGCGGTCGGCGAGAAGACATTGATCATTGATCTCGACTCGCAGGGCAATGCCAGCACGGGTGTCGGCGTCCCCTCGGATACCCGCTCAATGACGTCCTATGATGTCATGACCGGTTCGGTTTCGCTGTTGCAGGCGGCACAACGTACGCAAGTTCCGAACTTGTTCGTTGTCCCCGCGACCACCGATCTCGTCGGTTTCGAGGCCGAGCATCTCGTTGATCAAAACCGATCGTTTCGGCTACGAGACGCGATCAACGGGCTCATCGGTGCCCAGCAGTCGATGGTCAGCGAGACCCCGTTTTCTTACGTGCTGATCGATTGTCCGCCGTCTTTGAGTCTGCTGACACTCAACGCAATGGTTGCATCCCATGCGGTCGTCGTTCCGGTGCAGTGCGAATTTTTTGCGCTCGAGGGAATTGCCCAGCTGAACGAGACGATTGAACAGATCCGAGGCACGCTCAATCCGATTCTTGAAATCCAGGGCGTCGTCTTGACGATGCATGACGCGCGGACCGCGTTGTCGCGGGAAGTCGCGGAAGAAGTTCGCAATTACTTTGGCCCTAAGGTCTACGAAACCACAATACCGCGCAATGTTCGGGTCGCAGAAGCGCCGTCTTACGGCCAACCGATCTTGATTTACGACTATGACTGCCCAGGCAGTCAGGCCTATGTCAGTCTCGCGACGGAGGTCATTGATCGCGAACGGGCGGCCAAGGCCGCTTAGCGCGGCAACCGCAACGAGGGATAAGCGGAGGACAATTCGGAATGGCGGTTACACCGATGCCCAAAGGGCGACTGGGGCGTGGCATTGCTTCGCTGATCGGCGAACAGAATGCCCCTGCACCACGCCTGCCGTCTGAAGGCGTGCAAAGGGTCGTGCCGGTGGATCAGCTTGCAGCCGGCGCGATGAATCCCAGGCAGGAATTTCGCGAAGATGAACTAGCCGAACTGGCCGATTCCATTCGCCATAAGGGATTGGTGCAACCGCTTATCGTGCGTGAAACCGACGCTGCCGGCTACGAAATCGTCGCCGGCGAACGACGCTGGCGCGCAGCCCAGCGTGCGGGTTTGCACATGGTTCCGGTTATTGTGCGCAGCCTCTCCGATCAAGAGGTTCTTGAGATCGCAATCATCGAGAACGTGCAACGGTCCGATCTCAACGCCATTGAAGAGGCCAGCGGCTACCGCGAACTGATCGACCGGTTCAGTTACACCCAGGACAAGCTTTCGGATGTCATCGGCAAGAGCCGCAGTCACCTGGCCAACACACTCCGGCTCCTGAAGCTGCCGCCTGTTGTTCAGGCCATGGTTCGCGAGGGTCAGCTGACAGCGGGCCACGCACGCGCACTGATTGGTCGCGACGACGCCGAAGCGCTGGCAAACAAGATCATCCAGCAGGATCTCAACGTGCGCGAAGTGGAGGCCCTGGTGCAGGCAACTGACCTCGCCCAGGAGCAGGCACCGATGCGGCGCGTCCGCCAAAAGGATCCTGATACGCGGGCCTTCGAGCAACAACTATCCGGTGCGCTTGGTCTCAAGGTCGAGGTCAAGAAGGGCAGCGGGGAAAGCGGTACGCTCGCCATCAAGTTCTCCAACTTTGATCAGTTGGAATTGATCCGCGAGCGGCTGGCCGGTACAAGCTGACGCTGCCAGCGCGATTTATGCCATGGCTGATGACTAATCTGCTTGACGACCCAAGTCTCCTGCTGCTGCATGGCGCGACATTCCGACGAACGCCCAATTTGTGCAGGTAAAGACGGCGGTTGAACAGATGCGTGACGACGTTCTCTTAAAACTCTCGAAAATCATTCGCGAGCGTCGTTCGGCGTCGTCCGACACATCCTACACGCGGCAATTGTTGGACGCCGGGTGGCAACGTTGCGCGCAAAAGCTCGGTGAAGAGGCCATCGAGACCGTGCTGGCGGCCGCCTCCGATGACACCGCGCACTTGCAGGAAGAGTCGGCCGATTTGCTCTATCATCTCTTGGTTCTATTGGCCGCCCGAGATGTTGAAATCAGCGAAGTGCTCGCTATTCTGGACGCACGAATGGGCGTGTCCGGTCTCGAAGAAAAGGCATCACGGACGAGCCGCTGACGCCTCCGACAAAGAGTTGAGTTTCGCTCATGCAGCACCGCGCCCCCCTGGGTTTTTCTCCATACCGCGTGTTCACGCGCGAAGAGTGGTCGCGGTTGCGCGCGGATACGCCGATGACCTTGGCGCCGCGCGATCTCGATCACCTATCTGGCCTCATCGAAGAATTGTCCATGGACGAGGTCGAGCAGATCTATCTGCCACTGTCACGGCTCCTCAACCTCCATGTTCAAGCCGCGCAGGAATTGCGCGCCGTTTCGCAAAGGTTCCTCGGGAATAGGGACGGGAAGATCCCGTTCGTCCTGGGCATTGCCGGATCGGTTGCCGTTGGAAAGAGTACGACGGCACGGGTGCTGAGAGCCTTGCTGGCGCGGTGGCCGGATCATCCCCGTGTTGACCTCATCACCACCGACGGCTTCCTGCTGCCCAACACCGAACTCGAACGCCGCGGGATTATGCATCGCAAAGGCTTCCCGGAAAGTTTCAATACCGGCCGGTTGCTGCGGTTTCTGGCCGAGGTGAAATCCGGCAGCGAGGTCACGGAGGCGCCGGTCTATTCACACTTCCATTACGACATTGTCCCCGATGAAACCCTCCGAATTGAGCGGCCGGATATCCTGATCGTCGAGGGTCTGAACGTTTTGCAGCCGGCGCGTTTACCACGCAACGGGGATGCAATTCCCTACGTTTCTGATTTCTTCGATTTCTCGATCTACATTGATGCTGATGCCGACGTTTGTGAGAACTGGTACATCACGCGCTTTCTCCGATTGCGCGAAACCGCCTTCCGTGATCCAGACGCCTATTTCCATCGCTACGCCCGGCTCAATGATCTCGAGGCAAAGGCGACAGCTCGAGAGATTTGGCGCACGATCAACCTCAAGAACCTAACGGAAAATATTCTTCCAACGCGGCGCCGTGCCCAGCTTATTCTAAAGAAAGCCGCGGACCATCGCATTGAAAGCGTTTCGCTGCGTAAACTCTAAAAAAAAGGCCGCGCCCGGTGGCGCGGCTTCT
>JBPCWB010000392.1:0-3802 GCA_051009955.1 Hyphomicrobiaceae bacterium
GTGCGAGCGCACATATTGGGCTGGAAACGCAGCGTCCGCGCGTAAGGCTGCCGCAGCGTGCCATGCCCAACGCGGATCGTAGAGCATACCGCGCGCCAGAGCGACCATGTCGGCTTGCCCTGTCCGCACGATGGTCTCGGCTTGATGCGGCTCAGTAATGCGGCCGACCGCCAGTGTCGTCAGCTCCGTCGCCCGGCGGATTTCGGCTGCAAAGGCTGTCTGGTAGCCCGGCGCCGACACGATCTGCTGCTGCGGAGCCAAACCGCCACTCGACACATCGATAAAGTCACAGCCTCGCGCCTTCAAGGCCGCAGCGTAAGCGATGCTGCTTTCTACATCCCAGCCGCCGTCGATCCAGTCGGTGGCAGAGAATCGGACGCCGAGCGGGCGGTCCGCCGGCCACACAGCACGGACCGCCTCGAAGACTTCCAATGGAAACCGCATGCGATTGTCCAGCGCACCACCGTACTCGTCTGAACGTTGATTCGAAATCGGCGACAGGAAGCTATGCAGGAGATAGCCGTGGGCGCTATGCAATTCAGCGACATCGAAATCCAGACGGACGGCGCGTTGTGCGGCCTGAACGAAGGCCTCTTTGACTCGCGCAAGACTGTTGTCGCCAAGCGCCTCCGGCGTGTGCCAGCCCGGACCATAGGGAATTGCTGAGGGCGCAACGGTCTGCCAGGCGCCATCATCGGCTTCCAACGCAGTGCCGCCCCGCCACGGAAGTTTGGCCGACGCCTTGCGACCGGCATGCGCCAATTGAATGCCGATCTTGGCGCTGCCGAAATCTCGGAAGAACTTCACAACACGGGCAAGAGCCAGTTCGTTTTCGTCGCTGTACAGTCCGACACAGCCGGGCGTGATCCGGCCTTCGGGTTCGACGCCTGATGCTTCCACGAAAACCAGTCCTGCGCCGCCGACGGCAAACTGGCCAAGATGCATCAAATGCCAGTCGGTCACCGATCCATCATTGGCCGAGTACTGGCACATCGGAGCAACGACGACGCGATTTGGCAATTCAACAGAGCGCAGTTTAAGGGGCGAGAAAAGTAGGCTCGACATGATAATTGGGCTCGTTTGGGAGGGCGCCGATAGGGGCGCAGTGAGAAGTGAGTTCCACTTCTCCTACCAGACTTAACCTGAGGAAACAAAGCTGCTCGGCGTCGCACGCCCGGACGTCCCCAATGGCAAGCGAAGAACATCTGCCAATGATCGCTCGAGTGCTAGTCCGTCAGCCCGTGCCGATCCATAAAGTCGATCGCGGCATCTGCGCAGAGTGCAGCATGCGAGCACGCGATGCCGTGGCGCGCACGCGGAATAACCATCAATTCCGCCGACGCCAACCGCTCTTTCAGCGCCACCGGAATCTCCAATGGAATGAATGGGCTTGAGTCCGGGTGGATCAGAAGCACGGGGCAGGCGATTTCATTCAGGCGGTCGGTAAAATCAAGGCCAACGAGAATTCTGGCCAATTGCAGGATGGTCTCGGGGTCACTCGCCTGTTGCGTTGCGTCAATCCATTCGGTCTGGGTTGGTGTCGCCTGCCCGGGAAAGAAGCGTTTTTCAAGCATGTCTTGCGACCACCCGGATAGGCCGCGCTCGTCGATCATTGCGCGCCAGCCTTGAACGTGGGCGAGGGACCCACCGATATGTGCCGTCGAGCACGTGACGACGCCGGCGACGTGAGCGTGTCCTGCGGCTGCCGCCAGGCAGATTGTGCCGCCGATTGACTCGCCGACAAGAAGGACACGGTGAGCGCCGGCGTGGGCTGCAACCGCATGCACCAGGTTGCCGAGGCGGACGATATCCCAGTCCAATGCGGCGCCAGGCCGAAACGATCGTCCGTGCCCCGGCAAATCCAATACAATGGTTCGCATCCTGGGTGACAATGCTGTGCGCCAGTCGGTCCAGATCGTCCGGTCGGCGCCGATGCCGTGGACGAAGACGATGGCAACGTCAGGGCTCGCAGCTGTCGCCGGCGGCTCTGTCACGTCATATGAGATTTGGCCGCCATCAAACACAATCTCTCGCATCGTCGAATCTCCTTGGCCCGGTCAGACATTCGCCGGTGTCCGGCGAGCGGCATGAAGCTGGTACGCGCCGATCAGCAACAAGCCGGCAACACCGGTCAGGAACCCCAATGCCGGTTGGAAGCTGCCCGTCGTGGCGTGCATCACGCCAACCATCAACGGTCCGCTGGCGCCACCTACCTCGGCCGCCGAAAAGAACATGCCGCTGGCCGTTGCGGCCCGTGTTTCGCCAATTTGTGGCGTCTCAACCAGTGTCAGAATAGCCACCGTTGTCAACGAGGAACGGGCAATCCCCTGCAGGATCAGGCCGCCGATGAGAAGACCGCCAGGATCAGCCTGCAAAAGCAGGGTTGCCACGAGTGCGGCTACACACAGTCCCATCAGGATGAAACCGCGCCGCTGTGGTGTCGCAAGGCGTGGAATCAGCAACGATCCTGCGAGCCCGACAATGGTCGGTAGTGCCGCCCAGTAGCCCGCCTGCGCAGCGGACATGTTTTTTGCGCGGAGAATCTCGGGCAGCCAATTGTTCAGGCCATGATTGATGACAAAGATGCCGACACTCATAATCATGATCAGGCGCACGGTGCGAATGCCGAGGAGGTCACGGACGACAGACCAGTAACCTTGCGGCTCACCGGCCCTCGACCCGGCTGCGCCGTTGCCGATCGCGAGACGCGTGGTCAGCATCAGCCACACGACACCGGCCGCCAATGCGTAGGCCGTCCATATCCATTGGACAGTTCGCCAGTCGTTTCCAACCAGCGGCATCAAGACAGAGTTGGTGAGCGACAATGCCGTGATGCTGCCGATCGCCGGGCCGGTGATGTAAATTCCCATGGCGAGGCCGCGTTCTTTGCCCTTGAACCACTGCGCGACGACTTTGGGAGCCCCGGTCGAAACGATCGGTCCACCGGCGCCAAAGACGGCCATGGCAAGAATCATGATCAGCTCGTTGGTCGCCAGTCCGCGCAGCATGGCAGACACAGCAATGACCAGCGCGCCGAGAAGCAATCCGCGCTCGACACCGATCCGGTCGAGGAGCGCACCGCACGGAATCGCAGCGAAGATAAAGACCAGTTGCCAGGCCCCGAAGATCGCCCCCATCATGGTGTGCCCGATATCGAGGTCACGCATGATTTCGGGGACGAGCGGTGCCAGACTGGTTGCGATCATCCCAAACGCGGAATAGATCAGCCACAGGCCAGCCAGAACGATCCAACGCAAGCGCTTGGGCTTGTCCGTTGTCGACTCGGCGTCTGAGGGGTCTTGTGACGGTCGACTTACTGCAGGCGCCACGATCAGCCCACTTCAGAGCCGGGAATCGTGCCCTTCGGCAGATTGGCGCAGTACGCGGCGATCTCGCCCGGCGTTGTCACCCAAAGTTTGTCCCGATGCTTGAGGACATGGTCGAGTGCCCGGCGCAGTCCGGCAAGACGGAACGGCTGAGCGATAACGAAGGGATGGCAGCTGACGCCCATGACAAGCGGATATTTCTCAGATAACCGCAACATTTCATCAAATTGATCGATGATCATGGTCTCGAATCCGCGATGCGATTCCTGGCGGCTGATCATCGCCGGAACGTCGTTGATCTCCACGGGGTAGGGCACCGACAGAATCGGCCCTGAGCGGGTTCGCATCCAAAACGGCTGGTCATCTGCCGGCCAATCCATCACGTAGCTGTATCCGGCCTCCTTGAGCAGATCGAGCGTCACGGCGCCTTGTGCCAAGAACGGGCCAAGCCATCCTTTCGGCCGCTTCCCGGCGTG
>JBPCWB010000393.1:0-17240 GCA_051009955.1 Hyphomicrobiaceae bacterium
GGGACATATCTATTGCCGGCGATTGCAGATATTAGACTCCAAGCCAAGTCAGACCATGGGGAAGATCGTCGATAGAGAAGTCAACCTGTAGAACTCTTCGGTGATCAGGCTTTTGCGCACTATCGGACGCGTGCAAGATTGGTGTGGCATAGAGCCAAATGTCGCCCGGATCTGCCAGGCACGTGATTGAACCGCATCGCTTCACTACGTCGTGAATTTCACTCTCGGGAATGCGCCCCATACGATGCGAGCCTGGAGCTACGCGCAATGGTGCGTTTGTTATCGGGACACCATCAATGTGCAAACGCAGTGTCACCATTCTTGCCAGCAACTCAAACGGCGGTGCCACATGTAGTATCCCGCTTTTGACGGTCCAGGGCCCGAAGCCTTCTACGTCAATGCGCTCGGTTACGGCGATCGTCCGATCCTGATGCCATGGAAGTGACCAATTGTTCTCTGCGCATTTGTCGAACAATATCGCTCTTACTGCTCGGCACTCTTCACCAAGCACGCAGGCTGCTACTGATCTGAGCGAGCTTTCTGACCGGAAAAAGCAATTCAACTTGGCAATACCATGCAGTCTAATGCCCGCTTGCCCGACTGGCAGACCGGCCAGCGCCTCCTCGATAGCCTGCAATTCCGGAGCTGACAAAGCCTGCTGTAAGTGGCACGCACCGTCGCGCTCAAACATGGAGACGACGGGTTCGGGCAGTTCGGTTGTTAGCATAGGTATCTTGATAGCAGTCAAATTGCCCGCCAATCAATTACGTCAGCGGTCATATGGATCGCTACGATCGTAGCGCTTCCGGCCATATTTCGATCGCGGCGGTCAAAGCAATGAACGCCTGCGGTAATGATCACGCACTCATGACTCAAATCGATCGGCAGGTGCCGCGGATTGGAAGAACTCGTCATCGATTCCCCTTAACATTTTTTCGCCTGGCCCGAATTGGCAGCAGGACCTTGCGATAACAATCCACCTTGTCGAAGATAAGCGTAGTAGTGTTGGCGCGTCCAATACACCAACAACCGCGAGCAGCAAGTGAACTGCTTGCTATGCATCACGAACATCGAGGAGCGAAAACCATGTCGTGGCCCATCGAGCATTTTCACTACATACCTGCACCATCCAGTTTCATTGAAATGATGCCAGGCGCCGTAAAGGCCATGACACAGTGTGCCGCGGTTCAGCCCGGCGAGAACGTCGTGATCGCATGCGATACAAACAAACTGCGATTGGCCGAGGCGCTTGCCGCTGCAGCATATGCCGTCGGTGGCATCCCGACGATCACCGCATTTCCGCCGACTGGTGCTCATGGCAGGCAAGTGCCCGATCCGGTAGTTGGGGCGTGCGCACGCTCGGACGTGTATTTTTTGCCAACCACATGGTCCATGACCCACACGGATGCACGCATCGCCGCGCAGCAGAATGGGGCACGTGGCGCCACGATGTGCGAAGTGACGGAAGACTGCCTGGCTGCAGGTGGTATTCTAGCGGACTTCGAGGCTGCCGACCGGCTGGGGCGCAAAGTCGGTGCGCTCTTGGAAAAGGCCGCAGACATTCGCATTACAACACCGCGTGGCACCGACATGCGCGCGAAGATTACGAATCGCCCGGTTCAATATGAGACCGGATTATTCCGGAAAAAGGGTCAGTTTGGCGCGCTGCCAAACAGCGAACTCAACATTTCACCTATCGAGGGATCTTCGGAAGGCGTCTTTATCGGCGACGTCCGCATCATGGGGTATGGCATCATCCGCGACGAGCCGGTGACGATCGAAGTCAAAGACGGTGAAGTGGTACGCGTCAGTGGCGGATCTGGTGGCGAGTATCTCGAGCATACACTGGCGTCCTTCAACGATCGCTCCGCGTACAACCTTGCCGAGTTCGCTGTCGGTTTGAACCCCGAGGCACGCGGCTACGCCACCAATCTCGAAGGGCTGGGCAAACTCGGCTTCGCCCATCACGGCATTGGATCAAGCTATGCGATCGGCGGGGAGGTCAAGGCACCATGCCACATCGACGTCATCTACAAGGATGCGACACTTGAAATAGACGATGTGGTGGTTCTTAAGGAAGGAGAGTTGCAAGTCTCGGCTTAGCGCAAGCCCAATTGAATAACAGACTTGCTGCAAGATCTCACGGTCGCTCGCGAACGGTTCCACGACGGTTCGCCGAGTCATCGCTAACAAACGATGCCCGGCGTCGGACCCTTTTTAGATTGGCAATGGCTCGAGGTGCGGGACCATGTGCTTCACCTGGACACTGGGTGGCATCGCATTGGCTTCAAAATCTGCAGGAGCTAAAGGTCGGCAAAGTGAAATTTTTACCATTGACCAACGTCGGATGGTCAGTCGGCAGGTGGCACGGTTCGCAAAAGAACGTTGCTTAGCAGATGTCCGCTTCCGGCCGAAGCGGACCTAGCGCTCACGCTGAGCTGAGTTTTGCCCAGGTCCGGTCATCGCCGGCCGCCTCCAGCCGGTCGTCACGCCGATCATGCTGGCCGGCGCGGTAGCCGAGAATGGTTCCACACACGCCCCCGATCACCAGCACCGCCAGGCCGGGCCTCCGAATTCGCCCGGCAAACCATCGCCGGCACCCGACGCAGGTCAAAATAGACGGAACACCTGCCCACCCTGATGGCGTCGGCCACCGGCATGAAAGCGGACATGACAACCCATCGCCGCGCCGCCAAGAGCCGCTTTCCGACATGGCGAACGATCTCGCTATTCTGTGTGCAATCGACGCAAGATCTTACAAGGAGACATCTGTGTGGCTGTCGCTTCGGCACGGCGGACCGCGACAGTACCGATGCCCGTCTGAACCTGACGTTCGGGGCCATAACCATAGCGCACAATGCGCTTCAGGCCATTGGCGGTCCGCAGATCAGCGTGGGCGGAAAGGAATGCCTCGACCTCAGCATCAACGGCCTGGGCAAGCAGGCCAAACGAGCGGACGCGTACGCACTCAGCGAAGCAATCCATGAATATGGCCACCCGCATCTGGCTGCTGTGCCAGTTATTTGTTTTGAATGGTTACAGCGGCCCGAGAATGTCCTAGCGGGTCATCTGAAATGGTCAGATTATCGACCTGCTGAGCGCCCGGATTGTGTTCGGATCGTCCATCACAAAACCGGAGAAATCGTCTGGCACCCACTCAGCTTCAATGGCCAATACTTCTACCCGGAGCTGGAGTTATTCCTATCAGGCCTGACGCGCACCGCAGTGGCAATGATCGTGACACCAGGCCATGTCGGTCCACAGCGTCCTTATTCCTTCTCGTACGCCAAGCGTATTGTGCGAGAGGCCGAAGAACCGCGAAGCTGCCTGAGCACATCACAATGACGGCATGCCGGCACGGCGGCATGACGGAATTGGGCGACGCTAGTCTCACTGAACAAGCCGTGATGAGCCTTTCAGGACATCGAACACCGGATGCGGCGCGGGGTTAATTCAAAAAGAACAGAAGCCCAACGCCTCGCGGCAACTCGCAAGAGACGCGCCTGGGTGCAAGAAACGGAACACCTAATGAAAGAGTCAGAATGAACGTCAATAAATGCGAGTCAGAATGACAATACGGAGAACATTTGTTCTCATGTTAACTTATTGATATATATAGACAAAAGATGGCGCGCCCGGCAGGATTCGAACCTGCGACCCCTAGATTCGGAATCTAGTACTCTATCCGGCTGAGCTACGGGCGCCGCTTTCACTTCATAGGAGCCTGAGCCCCATTCCTTGGATGATCATACACGACCCAGGGGCCGACCTTCCAGCTACCGATCATCGTCTCTGATCGCATTCGCTTCATCCACGCCTGCTCTTAGCGCAATTCTCTTTGTATGTCTCTCATCTTCATCCCATGGCGGAAAGACGGCTGATGTCAGCGAGGCCAACGACGTGGTGCCGCGCGGCTGTCGACAGCGTGGCGGTGCGCTCCCAATGGTGGCCGACCAGCCGATCGAGATCCGCTTTGGTTTGCGCGGTCACCACATCGACCAAAGATTCTAGGGAAATTGGGGCGGCATTGTGCGTCAAAAGCTCAACCGGCACATTCACGTCCGCTCACGGCAATCTGCCAACGTGTGCCTGGCCCTTAACGATCGTCTCGAAAGAAGATCTGCACAGAGACACCTGCGATTTGCACGGCGAGCGAATTCGCTGCCCGAATCGTCGCTCTCTTTGCCTTTGAGCTTGCAGTGTCTGAACGGCGTCCTGCACTCAATAATTGGCGCGACCGACAACCAGTACGTCGCCAGGCAGCAGGGCGCTCGTTCGATCGGCCTTCAGTACAATGGACCTCCCGGATATCACACGAACAATCTCGTAGGTGGGGCTGCGCAACTCCGATCCTAGGACCATAGGACCACCTTGCTCATCGGCACGCTCATCCCGATTTTGAGTATTCTTCAGTTGGATCTCCAATTGCGAAACCCTTTGCTCGAGGTTGAGCAACTCCAAGTCGATTTCCGCTTGGCGACCGCTAACAAGGGACTCAAGATCCTGCTGTGCGGTCGCCACCGCCATAGCCATCCTCGATATTCCGAGCGAGGTCGTTGTCAAGCGTTCCTCGAGTTGCGCAACCCGGATCTGCTCCTCGAAGACACGATCGGCCCGGGAGTAGCCCTGTTCGGTCATTCTCCTCACGCGCTCGCGCAACGCCTTCCGACCGACGAGTTGTTCATTGATGCGAACCCGCTGCATTTCCAACGCATTCTTTTCACTTGCAGCCATGGTCTTGGTGTTCTGCAAAGCCCGCACTCTAACGTCGAAGTCAGCTTTACGGCTATTCAACGTAGCTTGCTGAGCCGATGCCAGCCGCTCCAGTTCCTTCGCGCTAACCAGTTCCGCCACGCGCGCCGGGGTAATGTAGAGGCTCGCACCGCGCTTCTCTGTCCTGAGACGCTCGATGGTTGCAAGACTTGCGGCAAGATCGTAGGCGGCTCGGTTATTGCGCTCCGTCTCACGCAACATCAACAGCGGATTCGCCGGCTGGGCCCCCTGCGCCGGCGTACGAGCAATACCGCCTGCCAGTGCCTCGGCATGCAGCACCGACAAGCCCGGCCTCCACGGGAAGGCACCAGCGCGTGTCACGACACCGGAAACGAAGACAGATCGATATTGTTCAACCTCAATCGCAACATTCGTCTCACGATTGCTGACCCGATAAATCTCACCCTTCAGTTGCTGTTCAAATTCAGCGGCCGACAGTTTGGACACATCAAGCCGGCCAATAACCGGCATTGAGATGGTACCGTCCGCGCTAACTCGGTACTCGCCTGACAGGACACGATTCCCGGGAATGCGAATGTTGATTGTCGCGGCGTAGATCAGCCGCGACTTGACCGCCAACGCCGGGTCGACGTCAATCCCTGCAGTCGCGGGCGCTTCCTTGGCCTTGACCGGAGCTTCGTTTGAATCGAGCGGCACATCACTGGCCGATGAAATTCCCACGGCCACTGTCAAAGATGGCGCAGAATCGGCGTCTGTTGCCACAATTGTTGCCGCAATACCTGACGCTTTGTGAGACTTTGTCCCGGAATCCTTTGAAACCAGCGGAGTACCATTGGCGGACGACACGCCCACGGCAAAACCCACGAATAGCACGAGCCAGCCAAACACGCGTAAACACCGAACCACAAAATGCGCCATAACCTACTCAACTTTTCGCGTTGGATTTACGTTAGGCCAAAACTTAATCGACACAAACGAAGTCTTCAATTGCGACCATCACGAAACATCCAATTTCGAAGCCGTCATGACAATCGCAATTATTGTGCATTTATTGTCAAGGGCAACTTTGATGCCAAGACAACGAAACGGCAGATGCATGACTTCACGATACGTTTTTCCCGCCAGCACCATAGATTTTTTCAAATGACGCCGAGAGGGCCTTATCGTGAAGCGATACACAGCTGATCCGTATCGTGACATCCGAGGAGGCAAGCCGCTTAATCCGGTATATCAGGCCAGACCAGGCGTCGCAAAGTGAGGCGAAACCATTAACGCTAATTCCCTCAGCGGTCATTCTTCCGCACTCTCGGCGACATCCGGCAAGCAAGATTGCTTTGGCTCGTCATTTCCGCAGCTCCATGGTCGCGCGACAAACATTGTACTCGCTTGCGTCATCGCCCAAGGCCAATTCCGGCCCTGCTTCGTGAACAGTCAAGGTCAGGAATTCAGCCGATACGGCCAATCAACGCGACATCGCGCACATCGCTAGTCCACTGCGCCCTCACGGCACCTCAACCTAACGTTGATTGTATGCGTCGTTGAAAACTATAACATTTCTCCGATGTCCTCGAACGTAGCGGCAGCTGAATTGCCGTTCGGGACAATGGACCTCGGCGCCGCGCGCGCTGGAATTGCTCCAGCCCCAGCCGGTTCATCGCGCATCCGCCATCGCGGCAGTGGTGAAGGCGATATCACAATGCCATTTCCGTCCGCCCCGACATGGGGAGGCATAAGAGCCCGCCACAAAATAATTATCGCTTGCGTGCATGACAGCGAAAGACGAAAGCGCAACAAGTTACTGACACTTCCGAAACGAGCGCAAGACGCAGAGCATTCCTTTTCAGCATGGGACGCATTGGTTGGCCGGAGATAAACGCTTGGCAGTTTTTTTTACATTGGTTAATTAACCAATCCATCCATCACCAGTTATTTCTCAGAATTGATCAGACCGTTATTCCATTTTTATCAACAAAATGCGCAATTTTGGGCCAATTTGCAACGGAATATTTCGGTTTTCGGACACTGTACTCAGTCGTATGGAAGTTGAAAATACAGTGTTATTAACGCGATCTGCCCGACTAAAGCCCCGCGAAATATATGCCGAAAGTCCGAACATCCGACCACCCGGCTGTTGAACTTGTGTCCAATGTGATATAAACATTCGTTAGATGTGAAATCTTTCTAACCGATTTGCACATTTTCATCTTAGTTGGGCCTAGTGCTAGTGCGTCGAGTTGATCAACTCGCGGACGGCTGAGTGCGGAATTTACCTTGTGGTTGAGTTGCCGGTCGAGTCAAAGAGCATAAGTTTTGGTTCTGGCGAGTTCAGACCAGGCTTGCCCGTCCCAAAAAGCCGGAAGCTAGCGAACCCAATTGTTGGCGTGTACGTATTTGCGGCGATGTTGGTGCTGCTTCTGCCCTTCATTTACGACATCGTCATACGAGCGTCGGTCGACGCTTCAAGTTACGGCTTCAAGCACCGCCTTCATATCGGACTCAATGTCTTCATCAACATAGTCTGCCTTGTCAGCCTGCTCCGTACAAACGGTGATCTTCGACGCCGTTTCGAAGCCGCCATCATCTGTGTCTTCATCAATTATGCATTGCTGCTCTTCGTGCTTCTGTCATTTCGGCTTTACTACTCTCGTCCGGTTCTGATCGTCTCGTTTCTTGCCTCAATAACCCTCGTCGCACTGTTTAACTTATTGCTCGAAAAGTACCGAGAACGAAGGGTCGGTATCATTCCGCAGGGTATCGATGACGATGCGCGTTGGAATGTGGGATCCGACGCTGATTTCATACAATCGCCCACGGAGCCTGCACGCAACTACGATATCATTCTTGTCGACTGGGCCCAGATCACCGATCCGCGTTGGATGCGTTTCGCAACCCATGCCATCCTATCGGGATGCGAGGTTCGTCATATTGCGTCATTCATGGAAATCAAACATGGACGCGTCCTGGCCGAATATTTTGAAACAGATCACGCCGTTTCGCCGGCCGGTTCGATGTACATCAATTGGTACAAGCGGATTTTGGACATTCTGATTGTCCTTCTGGCACTACCCATAGCATTAGTGGTTCTCGCAACCGCCAGCCTTCTCATTCTACTTACAATGGGACGGCCAATTCTCTTTATGCAGAGCCGCGTCGGCGTCGATGGCCGACAATTCAAGATGTATAAGCTGCGCAGCATGCGCTCGACATCCAGGAAAGATGGCGCCTCCGCAACGTCGATCGGCGACCAGAGGATCACGCCCCTGGGTCGCTTCCTGCGGCGGTTCCGGATCGATGAGATTCCGCAGTTCTACAACATTCTGATTGGCGACATGAGCCTTGTTGGTCCTCGCCCGGAGCAGCCGGAACTGGCACAGACATATGCGACCAAACTGCCAGCGTTTCAAAACCGCACGATGCTGCGGCCTGGCATAACAGGGTGGGCACAGGTGCGCGGCCGCTATGCTGCGGACGAAAAAGAAACGGAAAATAAACTTGCATACGACTTGTATTATTTGAAATACGCATCATTCACGATGGACGTCAGCATCATCGCTCAAACATTTAAGACATTGGTTACCGGAAATAGCGCACGTTAATTCATCCGCCCAATTTGTGGCCGTTACCGTTAAACACTAATCCCTCTGGCGAGCGGCGTTGAGGCGTACTATCTTGAGAGGCCTCACGATTTCGCAATGCGCGATCGTCGTTCGTGTCATTCGGACTTCGATCGCGGGCATGCAAACCTTGAAACGTCAGTTAGTCGAACTGGTCCCCCGGATCGGGAGAAAAATCCGGATGACTGCCTTACTGCGGATCCGAGAATACTCGGCGAACAAAGAAATCTGCGTGTTTCAGGCGTAGGCCTGGCAAACAATCACATATTGCGAACTGGGAACCGATGAATACAAAAGAATATCTTCAAGGAATCGGCGTTGCCAACATACCGCCCCGGACCGCGCCGTTCGATCCAGGTTATGACGCCAGAACCTTGGCGGAGCACTTGCGGCAAAGTGCTCATCTGATGTCCGCGATGAAGATCTCGATGGCCTGCTGGCAAATTGCCAATGAAGCGGTCACAAAAGAGAAGATCGCCATCTGCAAGGAATATGGCGTGACAACTGGCGCCGGCGGCGGACCGTTGGAAGTAGCTGCCTACTTTGGCAAGATCCCGCAATACCTGGACCTATGTCAGTCAGTTGGACTCGACCGCATTGAAGCGGGTGAGGGGATCGTCCAAACAAACATCAATCCGGTGGAAGTGGTCGCTATGGCTTCGGACAGAGGATTGCAAGTGCAGTTCGAACTTGGCGAAAAGCACGCTGGGGCGTTCGACGACGAGACAGTCGACGAACTGCTTCGTCAGGGTATTGATTGGCTGGAGGCGGGAACGAAACAGCTCGTTATCGAGGCGCGGGAAAACGCACTTGGTGTTGGATTGTTCGACAGCGGCGGCCAACTCAATGAGAGCCTCGCGACACGGTTCATGGACGAATTTGGCGAAGAGCACGTCATGTTCGAAGCACCGATCAAGAAAAGTCAATTCGCGCTGTTGGACTTTTTCGGCCCACGAGTCTTCCTCGGCAATGTCAGATTGGAAGAATTGTTGCGGGTCGAAATCTATCGCCGCGGCCTTCACTCCGATTCCTTCTCCGTCGACATCCTGAGGCCATCCGGCCCAAATGGTAATTGGGACTCAAAATGCCAGCTGTCGTAATTGACGCCCTTCCTTCATGCGCTGCCGGCTATGTCGATGACTGGACGATCGTGGTAGTTGACGTCATCCGATTTACAACGACGGCAACAACTGCCCTGTCGATGGGACGAAAAGCTTATCCGGCTCGGTCGTCCGATCAGGCATTTGCTCTCGCAGCAAAGCTGCCGAGCCCTTTGCTTGCAGGGGAACTCGGCGGAAACATTCCATACGGCTTCGACATGACCAATAGCCCCGTCGCAGTCGCGTCACTCGGACAGGTGCCATGTGGAAATTTCACATCACCCGAACGCCCTCTTGTGTTGGTCTCGTCCTCAGGCTCACAACTCTTGCTCAACAGTGCCTATGCAAAGGACGTGTATCTGGGTTGCCTAAGAAATCTGACGGCATTGACCGAATATCTTGCTCCGCGGCACGACAAGATCGCGGTACTTGGCGCGGGGACTCGCGGCGCATTCCGTCGCGAAGATCAACTTTGTTGCGCTTGGATCGCTGAACGACTGCACAACAAGGGTTTCGAATTCGAAAACCAGAAAACCAGTGATCTTGTGGACAGATGGCACGGTGAGAGTCCCAGCGTCATCCGTGACGGACGTAGCGCCGACTATCTGAAGCGTACGGGGCAGGTTCACGATCTGGAGTTTGTCCTGCACTATAGGGAAGACCTCATGGTCGTACCCAGGTTGGCAGAAGAGGGATATTTGAAGGATGCCGCAGCAGACGCGTTCTTCGCAGTTTCGCGATCAATGCCAGATCAACCTAAGCTTCGCGAGATAGTTTCGAATACCAATATCCCGATAAAACCCCAACGGGTTTGCCGTTAGGTATTTAAATGACTGAGTCTTGAGCGCCCGAGACAACATGACCCTCAGGTAGGTATTGCTAAGATCTTGCCAAAATCTGCGACTCTTTCTCGAGAACCTGCTCGCACCGTGAGCGACAAAAGCCTTGATACGTCGGGTGCGGCAATTCTGAACCAGCCGCGGCACGTGGTTTTCAATCTCGACTGGACAAATGGCAACGTCTTCTATCTTGTCCTTGCGTAAGCGAATTTTTAGCACGTAGCTAACGTTTGCGAATGGAAAAGGTTCGTCGAATACAAAATTCCCAAGACTGTAGGCAATGCAGCCGGCCCCATAGCGCTCAATTGGCTGCACATAATGCGGCCCGTGACCAATGACCAGCTGAGCGCCAGAGTCGACGAGCCGACGCGCCGCACGTTGAATGTAAGGCAAGGGATAAAAGGAATATTCAAGCCCCCAATGGACCGACACAATAATCAGATCCACTTGATCTTGCAGAGAGCGAACTGCGGCCTCCAACTTTCCGAGCCGATGATCCGCCGCGCCAGGTGATCGAGCTTTGGCTCTGCGCGTACTCGCCGAAAAGGTGAAATTGCTGGCCACGATTGCGACTTTGAGCGGACCAATCTTACAGATCAATGGCGAATTGGCCTCATTCCAATCGGAACCGGCACCCAGCCTTGCGATCTCCGCCTGATCCAAAACGCTCTGGGTTTGTGTCAGCGCATCGGGCCCGTAATCCAGAACGTGGTTGTTCGCCAGGCTGACGCTGGAGACACGTAAGTTGTTTAGGACACCGAGTGTTCGTGGATCAGCGCAAAAACAGACATTCGGATCCTGCTTCGGATGCGCGGTACCAATTCGGCTAACTGGCGTTTCAAGATTTGCATGTACGTGATCGCAGTCCGCAAGACACGAACGAATATCCTGCATTGCAAAATCGTGAGGACGCTCAAGATAGTGTGCTTCAACGCCGCGCGCCAGCATGATGTCGCCCAGAAACCCAATTGTTACAGATGGTTGTTCAGTCATTGATCGACAGCAGAGCCTCTATAATACGCCGTGCCGGCCGCGGGTAGCGTTGCTTCGTGGAATCGTAGTGATGGTGTAGCGCCGGCGTCGTATTCACCTCATTGATGACGCCGCCGGTTTCGTCCAGAGGCCGACCGATATCGGGGGTAATCACATCGACACCGGCGAACTCCGACCCGATCAACCGGGCTGCGGCGCACGCTTGATCAGCGATGGTCGGACAAACGTCCTCCGTAACATCTTGGTCGTAGATCGTTCGAAGCTCCGAACCGTCTCGCCAGGTGCCACCCGCACATCTGATCAGCACCTCAACGTTTTCGGGCAAGACCGATTCAGGCTTCAGATCGAGCTTCTTGAGACAGAATTCCAGGTCGGCGTTTCGCGTCCGGTGATCCATAGAATCCATCAGATCTGACAATTGCGACCGACCATCACCAATGACCCGTATCCCCGTTCGCCGCACCGCACTGATCATGTCCCCGCGAAACACAAGCAGCCGAAAGCACTCACCGTAAATCTGTTCTTCCAACAATATGTTTCTGTCGTACAGAGATGCTGTGAGCAGGGCACGCTTCAGTCGTCGTTCGCTCGTAATGTAGGTGCTTACACCCTTGCCACCATAACCCGCGTTGGGTTTGACAACGATGCCATCGGGCTGCCTCAAGAGGAATGCACGTCCCGCCGCAATGTCTTCAGGTGAAATCAGAACGTGTGTGGGGACCGAAATACCTTCTCCGCTCAACAGGCCATGCACGGCACTCTTGCGGGCGGCTAGTTCGAGAACGACGGGATCATCGAGGCTCAGTTGATACTGACAAATCTGCGTACTGACCCCGCTCTTGGATAGGCGCCATATATCGTTATCAATCAGTTTGAAGTCGGCGTTTATATCGACCGCTATGTCTTGCCACATCTGCCTGTACTGTTCGATTCGATCTCCAAAGTAGATCTGATCAGATTTCCTGGGAGCAATCGCCCGCCACAGGATCAGGAGTTTCTTTTGCAGTCCCATTCCTAATTGCTCGTTACGGGTTTGAATATTCCGGCGCATTTCTTGCCGACAAATTTGATGCTTTTTTTCATCAAGCGCCAGTAGACGATCAATCCTGGCTTCATGTCGCTCCGGTCGGACCAGGCGCATTCATTGACCGTTCTTAGCGAAGAAATCCATTGTGAGACGGTCAATGAGCCTTCCTTGACATAGGCGATCGACGAAACAATATCGTAGTCCTCGATCATCCAGCGGCGGCCCTCGAGGGGCACGACTTCTGACGGCTCCTCCTGGCCCGTCGCGTGTAAATACAGGCATTTAACGACATCGACGTCGCCTTCCCCGACAAATATTCTGAACGCCTGCCCCACTCTGGGATTGATATCCAAGACTTTGTACTGGTCATCCCGAGCGTCGTATCGATAGCCAGTATCAAGAATGCCGCGATACCCAATCTTGGCCATGAAATCGGTCGTCTGTCTTGCAACACGTTCGTTCCATGAACATTCCCCCAATGAGGCGGCACCAACGTGAATCGGGAACTGCCGGATTTTCTTGCCGGTGAATGGTACGGAGCAGTGCGACTGGTCGTCGAAAAAGCCGTTGAATATCCAAACTTGGTCATCATCTCCGGGGATGAGTTCCTGAAGCATGATGTTCGGAAATTCAGGGTCCTCCAACTCCCTGTAGGTAGAAAGCAGCTCCTGCTTGGTGTCCGCGCGAGCCATCTTACGCCCGGACCGCGCCTGCATCCGATTTCCGAAGACGGCTTTCAACATCACCGGATAGCTTAAATCATCGGCAAATTGCTCCGCCTCTTCATACGACTTTGGCAGTACCGTCGTCGGAGTTGGCAATCCGTGCTCCTCAGCCAACCGAAACATTTCCATTTTGTCGGCGAGCCGGCGCGTCAAGTCATTTGTATTCTGCGCAATCAGAAAGTGTGGCGTCAGCTTCTCATGTTGTTCTGCAACCATGATTGCCAGCTCGTCACTGGTCGCAATGAGAATCGGCTTTTCCGCAAGCTCGGTGCTTATCGACTGCAACAACGTAATTAGCGAACTGTAGTCATCCTGCGCTAGTGTATGAAAGTAACTGCCACGGCAATACTTGCTTTTGATGACTGGCGAAGCCGGATCGTTATGAACGACGAAGACGTCGACTCCCAGTTTTCCCAATGAACGCATGATCGCAAGCGTACCCAGTCCGGCGAAGAGTGTTACAACCGGTGTCCTGTAATTTATGGTCGGCGTCTCCCGGGCCAAGCCGTACTGTTCTGGGCGCACGTGTAGAGCCTCTTTCGTTTGATTGCCTAAATACGAGAGAACAGATCGGCGGCGGCCGGCGGCGGTGTATAGCGGCGGGTCTTCAACGGAACCGGTTGCCGCTGACGATGACCTCTGCCAGTGCGAACGCGATGACACGGACGTGCCGAATGACACAGGCACGGAACTTGATCAGGCACGCCTGCCGGGTCGTTAGGGGCCAATTGACAATCTCGTCGCGTGGTCCGGTAACCACCAAGCCAATGCTGAGGCTTCTGGCCAACCGATGAAGCCGCTCGTTCTGCGCCTCTCTCTTCTAGGACGACCGCGTCCACCGCAACGAGTTCATGCAGTCCGAGACCATCGACCAGGTCCCGAACCAACAACAACTCGCCGTCTGAGCCAAGCTTCGAAACAAGGAATTGCCGACCAACACGGCAGCGGTAACCGGGCCGGTCAGCGCTCGTTTTTCTCGCGCTCGTTGGGAGAGCCATCACCACGCGCCTCCGGTGCCGTCAATACGTTGGAACATTTGCGATTGACCGCATCAGCAATAAGCTGAAATCACGATCGAATTGGGTAAGGCGGGTACAGTCATCCATGGCTGACCACTCTATTCCGAAGCCTAGAAATCATACCCAATCCGCGTGCTTGAAGTTGAAAGCCTATCTGGATTGCACTAACCCGCCTCAGAAAACCAAAGGCGCGTTTGTCGCCACTCACGGCACCGCGCACCAACGGCACGATACTAGACGCCCAAACGGTTCCGTCGCTGCGAGACGTTGCGCGCCATTTGGGATCGAACGCCAGTTGGATACCTGCATCAACGAAGCTAAGTCCGTCGATAAGGCACGCCATGCTTCGCCCCCAGAACCGAGGGTTCACCTCAATCAGGAAGACTTTCTGATCCGCTTCCCTAATTCTCAGATCTACGTTGAGGGGCCCCGTAAACGACGACATGCGAACGATCGCCGACCCCAGGCGCGAGATTTCAGCGTGCTTGATAAAATCCGTCAAACTGGTCTCGATTCCGTTTCTGTCATAAACCGTCGTCCTCATCACCGACGAAACCGCGACCGCGCCGTTGAGCGCGTAACCGTTGAAGTCGATGTCTTCACCCTCAAACCATTCCTGCGCCAGGACCGGAAAAAAGTCGGGACCCGCAGTGGCGATCCGATGATCCAGTTCGTCCCGGGTTTGAAATTTCTCGATCCCTGTCGCAGACCCGAGCAGAGGCTTCGTCAATAGGGGAAATGTCAAACACGACAGCTCGCGTTTACCGAGGTCATCACGGGACTCAATCAAACATGATGCAGGATGTGGAAGATCATTCGCGCAACAGAATTGATAGAAGCTGTACTTGTCGTCGAGAAGCATGATCTGCTCCATCGTCGCGAGTGGAATGAGTGGCGCCGCCACCGACAGGCGGTCGTGCTGAAGGACGGCAAACTTCAACGACTCGAAGCTGGTCGGTACTATGACGTCGACAGCCTGCTCATTTGCCAATGCGCCAATCGTTTCCGCCAAATCATCAAACTGCTCTTCATCGATAAATGAAGCTGTCTCCGGCAGTGGAATGAATTTGTTGGCCTTTGGACTCATCGATACCGTTGGATTGCGCGATCGAACACCTGTAACGATGACCTCGTGCCCTGCCGCACTCGCGCCCCAGAGCAGACCAATAGCTTCTTCATCACTTATTAATAGAATTCGTGCCATCGACTCTTCCCTGGGACAGCTGGTCTAGAACGCGGGCCGCGCTGATCGGGCCACTTTCCATAACCGCGCGTGCAGATCGAGATACGGATCGTTACGGTAGACGGTCATCACCCACAAGAACGAAAACACAATAACATAAACCAAACCTGAGACGGTAAAACCGACGAGCGTCTCAACTGGTAGACAATACTCGAATAGCACAAGCAATCCACAAATCGGGACAGCTGCAAGATATGGCTTGAAGATTACATAGCCAAAATACTCAGACGGACTGACGCCGATCTCTCGGCAAGATAACCCAAGAATAAAGATCGCCAGAAGTATATTTGGAATTGCAGTACCGACCGCAACGCCAGTTAGTCCATATGACCTGACCAGAGCGAGGCTTAATCCTAGATTTACCAATGCGGCAACAAATTGAGCAACCGCAAGCCGCGTCGGTCGCGTAAGGCCGAGGAGAAAACGAAGACCGACTGCGCTAATCGGAAGCATGATAATAAATGATAGAACGAGAATTCTAAGAATCGTGCGGACCTGACTACCGAATTCCGGATTGATCCACAAAGCGACGAACGCAGGTCCCAGTATTAGCAGAAATAGTCCGATCAGGAGCGCTATCGACATCGAGACTTTTGACCACTTCAGGAACAAGACCTTTAATTCTGCATCCTTTCCCTCTCGTCGAAGCCGCGTCGCTTGGGGCATTAGCGGCTCCGCTATCCCGCTTATTAACCGTGAAAGATACAATGCCAATGTATTCGCAACAGCATAAGTCGAAACAGCCGCCATTGGCAACGCAATGCCAATCACCAGAGCATCTGTTTTGTAGGCGATGCGGGCGCCCATCGCAAGAAGAAATACAACCAAGCTAAAACTGAAAAGGCCGCGAATAATTGCAGAATCGAAACCTCTAATTCCGAGGCGGACGGACGGAAAGTTGGCTCGAACAAAAATGACCATGGAAAAGAGTATGAATAGCTCGGCGCAAAATGCGGAAACTCCAACCATCGTTAATGTCGGCCACCACATTACGAGACCGATGGTCAGGGCGGTGCGCAGCAAGGTCCCACCCATTTCAATGAGATTGCGCCCCAGATAACTTCCGTGTGCCTCCAGAATTGTCATCAAAGGATTGCAAACAAGCGTGGTCGATATCGCCATGGCCGCAAGGATAAAGGCAACACGGCTGTCCGATACCCATAGATCGGGCACGAAGGATGCCGAGCCGGGAAGTGCGAGCAGCGCAATTGCTGCCAAGAGGACGATACTTGCGACGGTGCAAAACAGCACAATCGCACTTGCGACCGTTCTGTTGAAACCTTCGTAGCCCTGCTCGGAAAGCTCTTCCGACAGATGTCGAAGCGATGCAGCTGGCATGCCGCTTTGGATGCTACTGAGATAGCCGACAACGGCATTCAGGAATATCCACACGCCATAGCCCTCGGCCCCAAGCGCCTCGATGAGGAATGGTGTCAACGCAAGGGCGGACAAAATCCTCAGCAGGATATTGCCCCATTGGGAACCGATTATTCTTAACATTGATTCAGTTTCCCCGGGCGTTCGTCCGACCGCATTTGCAACGAGTGAGCATCTATTGCTGGATTTTTCTCTGCGCACCGCCAGAGAGTTGGGACCACGAGTCGAGCCAGCTTGGGAATCGTCTAGGATCGCGCGGAAACAGATTTGCAGACAGCAGTCGCTTTTATTATAATTGCTAACCTCAATTAAAATTTTGGAAAATCTGTCGCGGAACCCCCAATTTAGGGCAATTCAACGGTCACTGAACCTCTGGATCAACATTCCTCAATTTGGCAGTCGGTCGACTGAGATTGGTCGCCGGCAGTCAGCTGTCAACGCCGGCCGACACATCTGAATTGCCATCGGCTGCGATGAATACGCCGGCACGGTCGTGTTGGGCCCTTTTCGACATATCCTTGACCAATACGATCCGTTCTGGCTGCACTTGTCGAGCCTCTTTCGTTTGA
>JBPCWB010000394.1:0-2681 GCA_051009955.1 Hyphomicrobiaceae bacterium
CCAACGATAAACCGTTGCGCCAGCAGGGATATCTCCCATGCAGAATTCATCACCTGTCAGATAGCGTTGGCCAGCCAGAATCTGGTCGAGAACCTCAAGCTTGGCAATCACCGCCGAGCACGCTGCGACACGCGCTTCGGCACTGCGCTGTTCCGGCGCCAACCGCACACACTCCATCACCAGTGTATGCAGCAATGGTTCCAGGTGCTCATTCGTCCAGCACATCCACTGCAAGGCGCGCGCCGCATCGTCCACCAATAACGGAAACAGCTTGGCCGGCGCATACTTTGCCGACACGTAGGACACGATCGCAACCGAATCCCACAGCACATATCCGTTGTCATCAATCGTTGGGATTGTCCCGTTGGGATTGAGCGAACGATACTTGGACGTATCGACATGTCCGTAAGCTTGACCACCTCGCGACACATGACCGTCGGCACCCATCGTCGCACTGGCCAGTTCCAGTTCGAATGGCACATCGGCTTCGCCGCAGGCCCACAAAACGCGTTGGGTGCATATCGAGTTGGGTCGTCCCCATATCTTGAGCATATTTCGCTTCCATCATTTCCGGCGACGAGAGCATGTGTTACGCGCCGCACAGACACTACAGTCGATGGGCGGTGGCAAACAGCAGAGTTCAAGACGATGACAGAACCGAACGTGTTGCGAACCGTCGATGATGACAGCCGAAGGCTTGCCAAGTCGCTGATCCGCAAGCAGCGCTATGGATCCCTCGCCTGCCTCGATCCTGCGAGCGGGCATCCCTTGGCCAGCCAGGTCAACGTCTCAACGGACACGGAGGGCCGGGTGTGTTTTCTGATATCGCAATTGTCAGCCCACTACGGCGCGCTTGAAGCGGATGCGCGCTGCTCAATCCTTCTTGGCACACCGGGCAAGGGCGACCCTGCCGCCCACGCCAGAATCACCATCGTTGGGGACGCCGAACGCCTCGCCGACGGCGCCGACCGGAACCATGTGCGGCAACGATTCCTGAGCAAACATCCAAAATCGGAACTCTATGCCGACTTTCCAGATTTCGCGTTCTGGCGCATCACCCCCGTTTCCGCCTCGCTCAATGGCGGATTCGGAAAAGCCTACGCCATGCAGCCTCGCGACCTTTTGCTGCCACCGGACCAATGCCCAGGCATATCTGACATGGAAGCCGACGCCGTCGCTCATATGAACAGCGATCATTCTGATGCTGTGAGGCTCTACGCTACCGTTCTGCTGGGTGAGCGGGATGGAAATTGGCGCTTGACGTGTCTTGACCCGGAAGGTCTCGACTTGGCCCTCGACGACACAACCGCGCGATTGTGGCTGGACCCGCAGCTCACCTCGGTCGAGCAACTACGACCACGCCTCGTCGAACTCGCACAGCAGGCGCGCGGCCACGAGAACCAATAGCTCCGACCGAGCAACGGCCCTGTCGGCAACCGACAAGATCTCGGTCGCGATGACGCTGAGGGTCTGAGCCGGCACACGAGAAGGCAATGCTCATCATCATTGCGATCAGCTGAACCTGCGGCTTGGATTTCCATGCCAACGATTTAGTCTGCCCGGTAGCGAGCCCGCCGTCCTGGCAGTGGCCAACGATCAAGGAGAGCATCGCGTGTCGGCGGAAGCTTCACAGGACTACGATTACATCATTGTCGGCGCTGGCTCGGCCGGCTGCGTCCTCGCCGGACGCCTGACGGAAGACGGAAAGAGCAAGGTGCTCCTGCTCGAGGCCGGCGGCAGCGACAACAGTTTCTGGATCAATCTCCCGGTCGGCTTCGCCAAGCTGATGACCAATCCGAAGTTCAATTGGCTGTTCGAAACCGAACCTGAAGACAACGTCAACGGCCGCCGCATTCCCATTCCTCGCGGCAAGGCACTGGGTGGATCCAGTTCGATCAACGGCCTGATCTTCGTGCGGGGCCAGCCGCTCGACTACGATACCTGGTCCCAGTTCGGCAATCGCGGCTGGTCCTATGAGTCGGTCCTGCCCTACTTCCGGAAAATGGAGAATTTCGAGCGCGCCGAAAATGGTGACATCGACAATTCACGGGCCACAGGTGGCGCCCTCAACGTCGCCGACGGCTACGTGCAACATGAGCTTGCCGACGCATTCATCGCAGCCGGCGAAGCGCTCGGCTATCCGCGCAATCCCGACTACAACAGCGGCACCCAGGATGGCATGGGTTACTATCAAGTGACCATGCGCAACGGCAAGCGCTGGAGCACGGCCCGCGCCTATCTCGATCCCGCCCGGAGCCGACCCAATCTGCGCATTCAGACGGGCGCCCATACCACGTCAGTCATAATGGACGGCAGACGCGCGACCGGCGTTCGCTTCGAGGTCAATGGACAGCCGCAAGAGGCAAAGGCGCGCGAAGTCATCCTGGCCGCCGGCGGCGTGCAGTCGCCACAATTGCTGGAACTTTCGGGCATCGGTCAGCCGGAGCATTTGCGCAACCTCGATATCGACGTCAAACATGACCTGCCAGGTGTTGGTGAGAATTACCGCGACCACATTTGTGCGCGCATGAATTGGCGCGTAGCCAATTCCATTAGCTTCAATCAACAAGCCAGGGGGCTACGGCTCATGGCTGAAGGAATCCGCTACTTCACGACCGGTCACGGCCTGCTCACGGCACCGGCCGCTTTGGCCCATGCTTTCGTTCGCACCCGCGCAGAAT